>CAKSGG010000126.1 GCA_934454215.1 uncultured Clostridia bacterium | reverse complement strand
CCTCAGCAGCAGTGTCCTTGTCAACAGCAACTGTACCATTCTCTGTTGCTGCTGTTGTTACTGCGTATGTTGTAGGTTCTTCAGTTATCTTAGTTTTTGTGATTGTATTTGTTCCGCCTGTCATTGTATATTTATAATTTTCATTAACAAATTCGGAACCTGAAATTTTTCTGCTAACCTTTAAATCTTCTCCACAAAGATTTATATATGAAATTTCGGGATATGGAATAAATTCAACATCACTAAAATCTAAACTTTTATTAGCTATTTTCAATGATATTTCACACAAATCATTTGTATCTGTAGTCCAACCACTATCACCTGACCATAACAATTTTAACAAATCATAATCATCATCAAATGATTGTACATTTGCTGTATATGCAGGGTTGCTTGATCCATATATTGCATAAAGACCCGCATCGTTAGCCATTATGTTTCCGGCTGCATCTGAGAATACTCCTTTTGTTACTTTGAAAGCTACCATTCCAGAGCAAGTTGTATACCACTCATTGTCGCTAACACAAAAGCCATCACAATTTAAAACAGCATATGTAAAATAACCTTTTTTAGCGCTTCCAGATGGAGCTGTTACTCCGCTTTTTAGACCATAGCTTAGTACTGCACTACTATCATCAGCTGAAACATTTGTAATTGGCATTACTAGCGTAGCAGCAACCAAAGCTGCGCTACATAACAATGATAACACTTTTTTTAATTTAATCATTGTTCTATGTTCCTCCTTAATATAATGTTTTTAAATTTATATAGTAAAAATAATTAGTTTACTGATTTTGTTCCATATGTTCCAATATCAACAGTTTTTCCTACAAAATCAGTAGTTTTTCCTACTGCATTTTTAGCAATTTCTGAAGCATCTTGTGCTGTAACTTCTGCATCTCCATCAGAATAAGCCCCCGCATACCAATTAATTTCACTATCATCTAATGCACTGCTCTTGCCTACGGCACTTTTAGCAACTTCTGAAGCATCTTGCGCAGTTATGCTACTATCACCATCAGCATCACCAACAAGAACTTTCTTAGGCTCCTCGCCGCTTGTTACTTCATACGTAGCTGATGAATACAGTGTACCATTGCCGCCTGACAGAACAACAAACTTCGTTCCTGCGGTCAAATCTTTTGCCAACTGTGCCTCTGTCCAGCCCGTGCCGTTCTGGTCAATCTGCATACAAACAAAAAAATCCGCATACCTATGCGGATTTATCTGCCTGTTTTTTTGCCGTACACGTTTTTTACACGATTTCTCAGTATATTTTCCACAAAAAATTACCCCTAAATGAACGTGCCGAAACCGCTCATTTAAGGGTAATATCTTTCTTTATTTTACCAAACTCTGGTAGCTCCTGCGTACTGATTAATTCTGTACGGTGTATCAATTGACGAAATCTTTACAACATCGCCCGTCTGCGGAGCATGAATCATGTTTCCGTTGCCGACATAAATTCCTACGTGGTGAATACCTCCGCCGTTTGCAAAGAATACAAGGTCTCCGGGCTGTAAATTGTCACGGCTTACATAAGTACCGTTGTTTCTCTGGTCTGCCGCAACGCGGTTTACGCTTATTCCGTTCGCTTTGCACACATATTGTACAAGTCCCGAACAGTCAAATCCCGACGGCGATGTTCCGCCCCATACATAAGGAACTCCCAAATATTGCATTGCCGTATCAACAATAGCCTGTCCTCCTGATGAAGAAACAGGAGCCGGATTTGCCGACGCTGTCGGAGCTGCCGTTGCCGAACCTGCTGCCGCTGCATTTGCTCTTGCTCTTTCTTCTGCTCTTGCAGCCGCTTCTCTTGCTTCTGCCGCCTTTTGCTGAACCTCTGCAACGTGTGATTTTTCTACCCAGTCGCCTGTGAAATCAACCGATGTATTTATTATATATCCTGTATCATAGGAATCTCCGTAAGCAATTTTTATAAAGTCATCTTCTCCGCCGAGAACTACTATATCCGTTTCGTCCGCAAGCTGTGTTATTACGTTTGAATCCTTTGACGCTTCAGACCTTACGTTTACACCGTTTGCAAACGAAAGAACCTTTGCCATTTTGTAATTATCATACTGTTTTGCGGCATATTCCGCATCGTTTTTATCGTCTGTTACACAATCTGCTGCAATATATCCCGTACCGTTTTCAGCCGATACCTTGTAATATCCTTCTGTGCTTTCTATAATTTCAACCTGGTCGCACGCCGCAAGCTCTCCCACAACGTCCGAATCAGATGACGGAGCCGCAAAAAGATATACACTGCCCTGAGTTGTTTCTACATATCCAAGCTGACAGGTCGAATCGCTTGCAGACTTTTCAATTGCGGCAACAGCTTGTGCCTCGTCTGCCGAATTATTTGTAAGTGCAGCCGCCTTTACACTGCTGTTGCTCATATTTTTTTCGGTTATTGTCATGCTCTGAACCTCCGCAGCCGCATTCAGCTTAACGTTTCTTTCAGCTCTGACTCTTGACAGCTCCGAACCCTGGACTGCCGCCATTGAACTTATCATCGCTACGGCTATAAAAGCCAATAATGAATGTTTAAAGTTCTTCATTAAATAAAACCTCCCAAAAACTAACTTAATATTTTTATTTCAATGATGTTACTTTTAAATTTCTGCTTTGTTACAAATTCATTACAAAAAGCATTATACACCATAATATAGCATTTGTCAATACTTTTTTTCTGAGAAAGTAATATTTTTGTAACAAAAGTGTAACAAATTGAGGTTTTATGTTACAATTATATTACATAATAACGGATTTTGAGTAAAAAATAAACAGTATCCCGTTTGATTTATCGGCATATATATCCGATTATTACCAAAATGAATACTGTTTATTCTTTATTTTTTAATTTTTATTAATTCGGCATTAGTTGTATTTTCTCTTTATCTTTGCCGATGTTGTCTTTTCAAACTCCGTATCTCTTATCACAACATTGCGCACCTGCTTGTATACAGGCAGTACGGAAAGCTTTTCATTAATCTTCTTTTTAAGCTCGTCCTTCGTAATTTCAAGCTCGGGGTCAAGATAAATCTCTGCCGTTAAATCTTTTTCTTCTCCGTCCTTCGACTTCTTACAATATACTATAACCTCTTTTACTTCGGGAATAGAACTGATATATTCTTCGATTTCTTCGGGGAATACATTTTTTCCGTTGCTCAGTACGATAAGATTTTTCTTTCGTCCCGTAATCATAAGCTGTTCTTTATCATTAAACTTGCCGTAATCACCCGTATAGAACCAGCCGTCCTTCATAACCTCCGCAGTAAGCTTGGGAGCTTTGTAATATCCCATCATGACGGTATCGCCCTTGACCTTTATTTCTCCTATGCCCTCATCATTCGGATTGTCTATCTCTACCTCAATACACGGCAGAACCGTTCCTACCGTTGACGGGTCGTTGAAATAATCTCTGTTACAGCTTACAAGCGGCGAACACTCCGTTATTCCGTAGCCTGAAATCAGATTAATTCCTATATCGTCGAAAAACTTTCCTATTTCGGGACGAATAGGCGCTCCTCCGCTGACTATCTTTATCATTCTGCCGCCGAATACATCATGAATCTGCTTGAAAAATTTTCTTCTCTTATCAATGCCAATGTGTCTTAATGCATTGCTCACACCAATCAAGAGCTTAAACCCCGCTTCCTTGCCGCCTGCCTTGATATTTTTTTGAATCTTTCCGTAGAACATCTCAACAAACGCGGGAACAAGCATAATATAATCAGGCTTATAGCGTGTAAGATTCTTTACAACGTGTTTTAAATTCTGATTTATACATATTGTTGAACCGTGGTGCACACTTACAAGAACACCGCATACGGATTCATATGTGTGATGATACGGCAGAACCGACAGACACGTGTCGAATACCGTCGAAACCTGCAAGCCGTAGTATACGCAGGAAACAATATTCTTTTCCGAAAGCATAACGCCCTTTGACATTCCCGTCGTACCCGAAGTATACAGAATAGCCTTTAAATCCGTAACCTCGTTCGGTGTTACGTTAATAAACGAATAATCGCCGCCGTCATATTTTTCTTTTCCGTCCGACATAAGCTTGTCAAAGCTCTCATATCCCTCCGACGGCTCGTCCGCAAAGCTTATGAATATAAGCTGCTTTTCAAATTCCGATTTGTGTTCGTCAAAAATTGCTTCATATTTCTTATCGCAGAAAATAGCGTCCGCCTCGCTGTGGTTTATAACATTCACAATATCACTCGGCGGAAGATCCTTATCAATAGGAACAAACACATTGTTCGACGACAAAACGCACAGGAAAACAACAAGCCAGTTATAGCTGTTCATACCTATGCAGGCAACCTTTTTATGCTCAATACCCATATGCGTGAGCGACGTGCCCAGATAAACGGTATCAAGATAAAATTCACGGTATGTCTTCTGAAGTGTTTCTTTATTTTTTCCGTCATACTTAAATGCGATTTTATCTCCTTTGTTTTCCGCCTTTAAAGTAATCATTTCTCTTATTGTACAAAATGGCTCTACCTTGTAGAGCGGATAATTTTTTTGATTTTTCATAAACGTATTACCGCCTTTGTTAAAAATTCTTTATTATATTTTACCACATATATAAAAAAAAGTCAATTAAGACTTGAAAAAATAATAAAAACAGTGTATAATATGTATAAATATACGTTTCAAACAGGAGACCGATATGAAAAAAATTGCGATAATTCCCAATGATACAAAGGATAAGGACTTTCGCCATACAAGTGAAATTATTGAATTTCTTAAAAATAAAGCGCATATTCTTATGGAGAATAAATATTCGGAAATGAATTTTCCCGTCCGCTGTCTGCCGTATGAACGGCTGTTTGACGATGCCGATTACATGATTGCGCTCGGCGGTGACGGAACAATGCTCCAAATCGCCGCAGAATGCGCAAAAAAGGATATTCCCGTTATGGGAATAAATCTCGGCAAGGTGGGATTTCTGACCGAAATAGAGCCGGACAATGCCGCCTATGCGCTCCAAAAGCTTCTTGACGGCGAATTTGATATTGAAAAGCGTATGCTTATGCGTGTGGATATAATATGCGGCGACGGCGCTCATATTCATTCTCATGCGCTGAACGATGTTGTGGTATCGAAAAACGCAGGAACAAAGCTTATAAATCTCGAACTGTATACCGACGGCGAAGAGGTAAACAGATACGTTTCCGACGGTATGATTATAGCCACTCCGACAGGCTCTACGGGCTATTCTATTTCAGCAGGAGGTCCTGTTGTAGACCCTCGCATGGAGCTGTACATAGCGACGCCCGTATGCGCTCATATGCTGTCTGTAAGAAGTGCGGTGCTTCCCGCCGATAAAGAAATAGTTATACGGCTTGACAAGGAATACGCAAATAACAGCGCCGTTGTTTCCTCCGACGGAGATATTCAGAGTATAATCACGTCGGCGGACGAGGTTCATATTACAAAGTCAAAATATCGGTTCAGTATTATTAAAATAGGAAACCATTCGTTCTATGATACCGTATTAAAAAAATTATCGTAACGGGATTGCGAAAGGAGAGCAGGTTATGAAATATAAAAGACAAAGCCGTATTCTGAAAATTATACAGGAACAGCCCGTGAAAACGCATGAACAGCTTGTCGATATACTAAAAAATGAGGGAATGAAAGTTACTCAGGCTACGGTGTCACGCGATATAAAGGAACTGGGGCTTATAAAAACCGCTTCGCCCGACGGCGGCTCGGTATATTCCGCTCCGCTTGCGGTAAAACAGGGGTCGGGCAATGCCATAACCTCAATCGGCAGTGCTCTGACGGAAATACGCTGTGCAATGCACACCGTCGTTATAAAAACATATCCCGGAATGGCTTCGGCAATGTGTGCGTTTATTGATGAAAAACTGCATACGGAGTTTATCGGCTCTATTGCGGGAGATGATACGATTATAATAATAACACAGGATACAGACCATGCCGAGGCATTTGTCAAAAAATTCAAAAGTCTGCTGAACAGAGGTGTGTAATGTTAAATCAATTAAGTATAAAAAATGTTGCCGTAATAGATAAGCTTGATGTTTCGATACATTCGGGATTAAGCGTTCTGACGGGCGAAACGGGCGCAGGAAAATCAATTATAATAGATTCTATAAATATGATTCTCGGCGACAGAGCGAGCAAGGAGCTTGTGCGCTACGGCACTGAAAAAGCATTTGTTCAGGCGGTTTTTGACGCAAACGAAAAGGCGGCGGCTCTGCTTGAAGAAAACGATATTGACGATGAGGACGGACAGATTATAATAAGCCGTACAATTACAAAGGACGGTAAAAGTTCCGCACGCATAAACGGAACAGTCGTTACTCTTTCGCTTTTAAGGGACATTGCGGACTGTCTTATAAATATTCACGGTCAGCACGATAATCAGGCGCTTTTAACGCCGTCAAGGCATTTGGATTTTCTTGACGGGTTCGGAAAAACACAGCCGCTTTTGAATGAATATAAATCTCTGTACCGTCAAATGCGCTCTGCGGAAAGCGAATTGAAAGCGCTTGAAACAAACGAGCGTGAAAAAATGCAGAGAATAGATTTGCTCGAATATCAGATTAAGGAAATTACGGATGCGGCTCTTACGGAAAATGAAGAGGAGGAACTTCTGAAACAAAGGGAAATGTGCGAAAATGCCGAAAAAATCTCAAATTCAATAGACATGGCTTATGCCGCTTTATATGATAACGGCGAAATTCCGTCAGCATATGACAGTCTGAGCGTAGCGGTCAATGCTCTTTCGGATATATGCGATTTGAACGAAACTCTCAAAGGCGCATACGAAAGCATAAATAACGCTGTGTATGCGATTGAGGACAGTTCTCACGAACTGCTGTCGTTCAGGGAAACAATTAATTTTGATGAGCAGACTCTCGATGAGGTTGAGGAGCGTTTAAATCTTATTTCCAAGCTGAAACGCAAATACGGGCGCACTATAGCCGATATAATTGCTTTCGGCGAGCAGGCGCAGTCGGAGCTTGACGGAATTATGATGAGCGGAGAGCGTGCGGAAGAATTAAGGGAACAGCTCAAACGCATAAATGACCGGCTTGCAGAAGCGGGCAAAAGACTTTCAGACGCAAGAACGGCGGCGGCAAAGGTGCTTGAAAGCAAGATTGAAACGGCACTGCACGAGCTTAATATGGAAAAATCAAAATTCAGCGTTCGGACAGAGCGTGAAGAAAAATTCACGGAGCACGGTATTGACAAAGTAGAATTTATGATAAGCACAAACCCCGGCGAGCCGCTTAAAGCGCTTGTTAAGATTGCCTCGGGCGGTGAGCTTTCAAGAGTTATGCTTGCGATAAAGTCAATTCTTGCGGAGACGGACAGCGTCGAAACCATGATTTTTGATGAAATAGATACGGGTGTTTCGGGCAATACCGCTTTAAAAATTGCCGATAAGCTTACGGAGATAGGCAAAACCAGGCAGGTAATCTGTATAACGCACCTTCCGCAGCTTACGGCGGCGGCACAGCATCATTATCTGATAAGCAAGAATACGGACGGAGAAATGGCTGTTACTACGCTGACTGAGCTTGACGACAGCGGACGTGCCGAGGAGCTGGCAAGAATAATTGACGGCGGCGAAGTAACCGAAACCGCATTAAATCACGCAAAGGAGCTGTTAAGCAGACGATGAGGCAAACGGGAATTGTTGAATCGGTGAGCGGCGGCAGTGCGAAAGTACGGATAAAGCGAGAATCTGCGTGCGGCGGAAACTGTTCGGGCTGTGCGGGGTGCGGTATAAGTACTGTGGTTGTTACGGCTCACAACAAGGCTGCTGCAAAAACAGGAGATACAGTAGAACTTGAAATGCCCTCCGAAAGGGTACTTTCGGCGGCGGTGCTTGTATATATTGTTCCGCTTATATTTTTTATTATCGGTGATATAATTTTTAATAATATTTTTAAGAATGAAATTGCCGCTTTCGGCGGCGGAACGGCGGCGGCAGGTATAATTTATGCGTTGATTATTCGGCGCAGTAAAAAAAATAAGGATAAATACCGCTTGGTTATTGAAAAAGTGGTAAATATATGATATAATGTAGAAGTATGATAATATTTATGAAGGGAGATTTGAATTATGGCTGCAAGAAAAAAGGGTATGACATATAAAGGAAAGCCTGTTTACAGAGTAGGTGACAGAATATATTACGGAAATCTTGAAGATAGGTTTATACTTGCTCTTGACGTAGCAGAGAAAGAAAAGCACGGCGATGTTGAGGTACCGTCAAAAGTAAAGATATTGCTTATGGATAACACTGGCAAGCTCGGCGAAGGACAGATATACAGAAAAGCGGAAAGGGCAGATTTGTACCACGCATTCGATATAGGCGAATGGTGGCTCAAAGACGCATTACAGATGACAGAAGCGAATTAAGCGGAACGGTTGATGCATCCGCTCAAAAGCGACTGCACAATTATTTTGACATAAAAAAGAACGCCGAATATCGGCGTTCTTAATTTTTTGCGATGTGTTTTCAGATTAGTTTTTTCGTTCAACCCAATCATTCATATTTGTGTAAACTATCTTTGAATTTTTGGCTGTTTCATCAATGCCGATAGCCGTTCTGGCCTGACCTAAGGCACTTGTTGTTACAATGTTTTCCTCTGAAAACTGTGAGATATTTATCTCAGGAATCATATATTTCATAATTTAAATACCTCCTTATTATTTCTCAATAAATGTCAGCGACTCAATATTACTGAAATTAATTGCACCTTCAGCATTAGGATTATACTGAATGATAACACCTACATTAATGTCGCCGCTAACGTCAGGAAGAGCGAATGTCTTCTGATAATCGTATGTCTTACCGCCTATTAATGCCTGCATAGTATATGTTTTAGCTGCCTTGTCAGTGAATGTCTTCTTGAACGCAACGGCATAGTCGTTGTTACCATCTTTATAGTAGTTTTCGCCGTCTTCAGCCGGAATTGGCTTAACAGTGTTGTCGTCAACAACAACCGTTTCTTTGAGAACAGCGTCAACAGTTACATCAGCATCAGGCATTGTGAACGTATTACCTTCAATTTGCGTACCGTCAACTGTGTAGTAATCAAGCTCATATCCTGACTTTTTAATGTCAATAGCAAGTTTAACTTCTTCACCCTTTTTAGCTGTTGCAGGTGTAGCTGTGATTGCATAATCATCATTTGATACTACATTAACATTGTGAGCAACATCTTCTGTAGCTATTGTTGATGTACCAGCTTTCAAAGTATATGTTTTCTCGTCTGTTGTATAATGTGTTGTTCCATTTACTAATTCAGTATCCGATGTGTCATATACAATAACATTTGTGGAATTAAGAACTTTTACTGTAATATCCTTATCTGCATCTTGAGGGAACACAAAAACTTCCACAATAGCTCCGTCATCGGATATTCTGCCTACATCTGATTTATCAAATAGCAATGACATTTTCTGAGTACCGTCACCATTATCTTTAAATTGTGAATCATTTAAATCTGTAATATAATACGTCTTATCTTTACCCATAACTTTCTTTGTGTAGTATAAACC
>CAKSGG010000125.1 GCA_934454215.1 uncultured Clostridia bacterium | reverse complement strand
AACAATTATTCATAAAATAATATTGCTCAATTTCAGCATATGGGAGAATCGAAACCCCAACAATTGACAAAGAGCCTATTAAAATAGCAAACGATAAAAATCCATTTGAGAAAATAACCTTTACAGATGCTCCGCAATTTGACAAATACTGCTTTATCACAAACCGCTATCCGCTTCATCAGCACTTCCTTACAATAAATGACGCCTATGAAAAAAAGCTGCCGTTTTACAGACTTAACACCTCGATAGAGCTATCATATATTCTTCTTAAAACAGCACAGGAGGCAGAAAAACGAACACAAAAAAATGATGGGTTTAATGTGGAAAATGTAATTGAATACTTACAAAATCATTATTGTGAAGAAATAAATAATACGGATTTGTCGGCAAAATTTCACTTTCACCCTAACTACATAAATTCGGAATTTAAAAAGCATACCAGCAAATCGCTGCACAGCTATATTTTAGAGCTGAGAATATTGAAATCAATAGCCATGATGGAGTCGGGTTTTACAAACATATCCGAAATAGCTCATTGCTGCGGCTTTGGCGACAGCAATTATTTTTCGCGATATTTCAAGAAAAAAACAGGAATTTCGCCTAAACAGGCTTGGATTTTATTTAAATAATTTTTGTTCGGGAAAAGCATTATTAAAACAGCAAAACAGCCTTTCCCAAACTTGTAAATTCAGCAAAGCGCTTTGACGGAATTGTCAGACCGAACGAATTGTTAATTATGTCGTTTGAAAAATTAAAGTAATTTCGGAAATTCCGACTGCACATTTAAATTTCTTCTTTTAAATTAAACGATATTTTTTATGCCTGCCAAGTTAAAAATCTATCGTCTTTCGGCTCATATGCGATAACTTCTATCTTCCTCACAATCCTAATGTTTTCTCAAACACTTTGGCGAACTCTATGACAACTTTTTCGGATGAATACAGATCAATAACAGCTTCAGTTGACTGCTTATCCGGTTCCCAATTTATTGCCCGCTTTATTTTTTCCGCAATATCCTGTACGCTGTGCGGATCTATCAAAAGTCCTGTTTTTCCATCAGAAACAATATCACGTATACCGCGAATATTCGAGCAAATCGGTTTAAGCCCACCCGCCATTGCTTCAAGCGGAGAAAGAGGGAGTCCTTCTCTGAACGATGTGTGTATAAACATATCCGCTGCCGAAAATAGAATATCCAAATCCCGTCTGTATCCCAAAAATATAACTTTTTTATCCAAGCCATATTCCTTTGCCTTATTATGCAGCATTTCATTATTCGGACCGTTTCCGCAAATCATGTAATATAAATTATCATCGCCAAGCTGCTCCATAGCCTTTATAACCGAAATTTGGTTTTTGTTATCATTCAGTTCTCCGACCGATATTATTACTTCTGCATTTTTCGGTATCCCCAAATCTTTCCTGACATTAATTCGATTTGATTTATCTATATTTGAGAACCTATTCTTATCAAACCCGATACCATGAATATATTCCATATCAGGCACACAAAATTTCCTGCTCGCAAGATCAAAATCCTCATGGTTCATGGTAATAAGCGTATCCGTAAAATGTGCCATGATTTTCTCAATCGGATAATACACAATCCAGTTTTTAATCGGCGCTCCTTTGAAAAAATGAAATCCATGCACCGTGTATATTACTTTTGTTCCCTTTTTTCTGTATTTTGCTGCCGCAAGACGTGTAACTATGCTGCCCATCGGCGTATTACAATAGATAATATCATAATGGTTTTTCTTTAAAATCCGTTTCAATTCCTTATATGCTTTGATATTTGATGTTGAAAACGGACTTCTTGCAAACGGTACATCAAAAACCGTATCAGCACATTCAAGTTTTAAACCGGGCTTCTGGCTCAAATTATTTTTTGCCGCAACATCAACCGTATATCCCGACTCTTTCAAATACTTTATAAAAGGAATATGAAATTGACATATATGGCTTTGCACTGTTGCTGTTATCAAAATATTCTTCATTTTACGCTTTCTCTTGTAATTTTATAAAGTTCGGCTTTTTAACAGAAGTACACACCTGCGCCGAAACCGTTCGGCAACAGGGTTTCCAAATCGCATTGTGCAATTGTTTCATTAAACTAAAGCCCTATTTGCTCTTTGAAATCTGATATTTTTTTCGCTTCATTTAAATCTGTACTGTTGTATCTTCTTATTACACCTTTAATCTTGCTTCTTTTAAACACAAGCACATCAAATATTCGATAAATCCACAAAAAAGGCAGCAGTATAGAATACTTTTTCAATATCGGATAGTTTTTTTCATGATATAAAACGGCGGAAAAAGAGAGTTCCGATAGCAATTCAATTTTGCAATAAAACCGTCATTTGTGTTCCCCGACTTTTCCATAAAAACATAATTATCAAGCTGTTCTCTTGTTCCGAAAGTTCCGCTCAAAACCACATATCTTGCAAGCTTTTTTATCATTTCGCTTGCCGTACCGTCTTCAAACCAATACTCCGTTAAAGATAAAATATTTTTTTCAAACTCATCCAAAACGCATAAAGACAAACGCTCGTTCAACACACTTCTGCTTAGCGTATTGCCGTACTTTTTCATGTAAATCCATACATCAAGCACCATTTTTATTCCAAATCCACTGTATTTCATATGCTTTGCCATATGAGCTATCATGTACAGATAATAGTCTTCATCAGTCATTTTATATGAATATTTTTTATCATCCGCCAACACTAATCTGTCAACAATTTTTTGGCATTCCGCCTGCGATGGTGTTTTATTGGATATAAGGACCCGATGAAGCTCAACATGAATTTTATTCATATAAAATAAACATCATCAGCCTCATCAATATTGTAACGTTCAATTTCAAAGCCTAATGACATCATTATATCTTTCGCTTTTTCGCGATATTTCTCCGGGACATAAATGTCAAGATCACCCGATTGACGATAATAGCTTTGCGGATATAATTTTTTTAAATAAGTCCTTTCATAACGCAGTGCGGAATTTCATTCTTTTCAAACAAATCCGTTATCTGATCAAGATAATACATTTGTACCGTATCGTTCATTATACCGATATTATTGTATTGAAACATCTCCTTTTTCAGTTCTGCGTCAAGCACATTAGCTTTTAAAAGCGGTTCATAAACTACATTTATCAGTGAATGTATTCTCGCTAATTCGCATAGAAGCTTCAAATCAACTCTGTCATCAATTTTTTCAGGTTCCGATCCGTTTATTCCGCATTTTATAAGATCGATAAGAGTATACTCATATAAAGAAGCATCCATATTATCTATCCTTTCTCCAGACCATTTTATTTACAACACCGGTATAGCTCTGAATAATTTTAACAACCTTTGTTGAAACATTTTCATCAATATAGTTCGGAACGGGAGTGCCGAAATCTCCGTTTTCATTCATGCTTACAGCAACATCAACCGCCTGCAAAAGATTTTTTTCATCAATACCGGCAAGCACAAAGCAAGCCTTATCAAGCGCTTCGGGGCGCTCCGTACTCGTTCTTATGCAAACTGCCGGGAACGGATTTCCAACACTTGTGAAAAACGAGCTTTCCTCCGGCAGAGTTCCGCTGTCCGATACAACGCAAAAGGCGTTCATCTGAAGACAATTATAGTCATGAAATCCGAGCGGCTCATGCCTTATCACTCTTTTATCAAGCTCAAATCCACTTTCCTCAAGCCGCTTTTTAGAACGCGGATGACACGAATAGAGTATAGGCATATCATACTTTTCAGCCATTTTGTTAATGGCGGTAAAGAGTGAGGTAAAGTTCTTTTCCGTATCGATATTTTCTTCTCTGTGTGCCGAAAGAAGAATATATTTCCCCTTTTCAAGCCCCAAACGACTGTGTATATCACTTGCTTTGATTTTGTCAAGATTGCCGTGCAGCACCTCAGCCATAGGCGAGCCTGTTACATATGTACGCTCCTTAGGCAGACCGCATTCAGCCAAATATCGTCTTGCATGTTCGGAATATGCCATATTAACATCCGAAATTATATCAACAATTCTTCTGTTTGTTTCTTCGGGCAGGCACTCGTCCTTGCAGCGATTTCCGGCTTCCATATGGAAAATCGGAATATGCAGCCTTTTTGCACCGATTACCGAAAGGCATGAATTTGTATCACCCAAAACAAGAACGGCGTCCGGCTTAATTTCTGCCATCAGCTGATATGATTTTGCAATTATATTCCCCATTGTTTCGCCCAAATCACTGCCTACGGCATTCATGTATACATCAGGGTCCGCAAGTCCCAAATCCCTGAAAAATATTCCGTTTAAGTTATAGTCATAGTTTTGACCCGTATGCGCAAGAACAGTATCAAAATACTGTCTGCATTTATTAATCACGGCTGCCAGACGGATAATTTCCGGTCTTGTGCCGACAATAATCAAAAGCTTTAGTTTTCCGTTGTTTTTAAACATTACTCAACCGCCTCCCAAAAAGTATCCGGCTTATTCGGATCAAATTGTTCGTTTGCCCACATAACCGTAACAAGATTTTCGCTGTCAGATAAATTTATTATATTATGAGTATATCCCGGAAGCATATGTACCGCTTCGATTTTTTCTCCGCTTACTTCAAAATTTAAGACCTCATCAGACCCTATTTTTCGCATTTGTATAAGGCCATGCCCGGCAACAACAATGAAAAACTCCCACTTTGTATTATGCCAGTGCTGCCCCTTTGTAATGCCGGGCTTTGAAATATTAACAGAAAACTGTCCGCATTTTTCCGTTTTCAAAAGCTCCGTAAAGCTTCCCCTGTCATCAATATTCATTTTAAGCGGGAAGCTTACCTTTTCTTTCGGCAAATACGAAAGATATGTTGAATACAGCTTTTTTTCAAAGCTGCCGTTCGGGATTTCGGGCATTATAAGCGTGCTTGTCTGACTTTTAAACGCGTCAAGGAGCTCTGCAATTTTGCCAAGCGTCACATGATGTGTAACGGGAGCCGCGCAAAACGAGCCGTTTTCGCATAAAACCATTTTAATTCCGTCAAACTCGCAGTGATGCTCTTTTCCCTCAAGCGCATCGAGCATTTCCTCAACCAAATCATCTATATATAAAAGCTCAAGCTCAACAGCCGGGTCATTCACCGTTATAGGCAAATCGTTTGCAATGTTATTGCAAAATGTTGCAACAGCAGAATTATAGTTCGGTCTGCACCATTTTCCAAAAAGGTTTGGAAAACGATAAATAAGCACCTTCGCACCGGTTTGCTTTGAATATTCAAAGAATAAATCCTCTCCGGCTTTCTTGCTCCTGCCATAATCGCTGTCATAACGTCCAATCAGCGTCGCCTGAATTGATGACGAAAGCATAACCGGGCACGTGTTTTCGTGCTTTTTCAAGGTGTCCAAAAGAACGCTTGCAAAGCCGAAATTTCCCTGCATAAATTCCTCTGTATTCTGCGGCCTGTTCACTCCGGCAAGATTAAAAACAAAATCAGCCTTTTCACAGTAGCCGTCAAGAAGCTCTTTTGGCGTATCAATATCGTATTCAAAAATTTCCTTAATCGTCAGCGCACGCGTTTTATTTTTGCCATCTCTAATATTTTTTAGATTTTCACAAAGATTTTTGCCTGCAAAACCTTTTGCGCCTGTTATCAAAATATTCAAAATAAACAGCTCCTATTTATTTTTTTCAAAATCGTAGTTAATTCCCATTTTCATCATGCACACATGAAATGTATCAATATTTTCTTCCGTTGATATTTCCGCTTTATTTATACAGCTTTTTATTGCATCTCTTTTGAAAATGATGCGCGATACAATTCTTACTATATACGTGAAAGGAAGCAGCAGCTTTACCTTCTTTAAAATCGAATAAATATCACGCATAACTGAATACGGCGGAAAAACAGTTTTAAAACCACTTCTCCCTTGCTTTCGGTTCTTCCGTCAGCAAGCTTCTTCTTTAATGCTCTTCCAAGCGTATATTGCTCAACTGTTCCAAATGAACTGCTTGACAAAACCCTCTCTCATTTTACTTCCAAATCAGCAATTGAGTTATCCCGATGCTTCCCTAAATTAAAATCTAAGCCTACTGCTTTTAAGCTAATTTGATAATCAGAAACGCTTTTTATATCAGTTTTGTTTAATTCGCTGATTCTTTTTTTTAAATTGCTCCTTTTAAAAATTAAAGTTGAAATTATTCTTGTAACCCATACTATCGGCAAAAAACATTTGTGTTCTTGCAAGATCGGATATCTAAATTTTAAATAATCGGCTGTGGGAAAAAGTAAATTTATAAATCTTCGTTTTTTTACCCCTTCCAAACTTTTTCCCCCGGAATTCTCACGCGCAGCTGATGCTAAGGCCTGAGATGTAGTAGTCCCCCATATACCATTCGAAAAAGTGCGCGTTATTATTAAATTCGTGATATTACTTTTAGGTGTACCACTAAAACATGACTCAGCTGTTTTTATAACATTATCGCAAAAAACATCAAGGGATATTTTTTTTAATTCTTTATTTATGTATAACATATCAACATTAATATTTTTAAGATAAATATATATATCAAGAAGATGCGTAATACCTATTCCACCATCACGATAATGCTTTGCGAAATGTGTGATTAAAAATACAAAGCAATCTTCCTTTTCAAGTTTATACATATTCCGATTATCGTCTGATTTTTTTGCATGTTTCCACGAATCTTTGTAATATTCATAGTAATCATCATTATATGAAGGAATTAGATGTTTGTGGAACTCAATACATACATCTCCTTTTAGCCAGATAAATTCGTGATCTGTTTCTTTAATTTCACAATATCCCAAATTTTTCATAAGCAATTTAATTTTGTTGTAATCTTCATTATGAATCAATATATCAATATCTCCCATCGGCCTCATTTCAGTTTTGGGATACAATCTCTTAATTAATATTCCTTTAATAGGCATAAAGCTAATATTATTTTCAGAAAACAGTGTTGATATTTCATTGAAACAGCTTATTTGTCGTTGATCTAAAATAACACTTCTATACGTTATATATTCAAGCTTTGCACGTATTTTATCTGGAATATTTATTCCCGAATTTGCCAATCCATACCAAACCAACGGCACAACAATATTTTCTTCAGCAAGAGCTGCAATTTTTTCAAGATCACAATCTGCCGGGACACTTGCTTTATATTCAGGGGATATTGCGCTTCTAATAAGCGAAATTAAAATATCTTCATACATCCCCATTTTTAACCCTCTCTTAACTCCAAAAGCTGTTGCTTTATATATTGTAAAGAAAGCAGCTTATCTTTAACCTCCTGAACATTCAGAAGGTCTGTATTATTAGAATTAAATTCTGTAAAAGGATTGCGCGTCTTATCGCCCGTTTTAAAATATTTGTCATAATTAAGACCTCTCTTATCTGCCGGAACTCTATAAAAATTACCCATATCTATGGCACCGGCACACTCCTCATTTGTAAGAAGTGTTTCATACATTTTTTCACCATGACGCATTCCTATTATGTGAATTTCAGATTTATTTTCTATGTCAAAAAGCTCTTTTACCGCTTTTGCAAGTACATCAATTGTACAAGCCGGAGCCTTTTGCACCATAATATCTCCGCTCTCCGCATTTTGAAAAGCAAAAAGAACAAGCCCTACAGCCTCATCAAGCGACATTACAAATCTTGTCATATTTGGTTCTGTAACTGTTATTGCCTCACCTTTTTTTATCTGTTCAATCCACAACGGTATTACAGAGCCTCTTGAGCATAAAACGTTTCCGTAGCGCGTGCAACAAATTGCTGTTTTTTCGGGGGAAACCGTCCTTGATTTTGCAACAACGACCTTTTCCATCATAGCTTTAGCCGTCCCCATAGCATTTACCGGATATGCAGCCTTATCTGTTGAAAGACAAATAACTTTTTTTACACCGTTTTCTATAGCAGCTGTTAACACATTATCTGTACCGATTACATTTGTTTTAACAGCTTCCATCGGAAAAAATTCACAAGACGGAACCTGCTTTAAGGCAGCAGCATGAAATATGTAATCAACATCGTGTATTGCGTTTTTGACACTCTGAAAATCTCTTACATCACCAATATAAAATTTAATTTTTTCGCTTATTTCGGGATATTTCGCCTGATATTCATGACGCATATCATCTTGCTTCTTTTCATCACGCGAAAAAATACGTATTTCACCTATGTCAGTACTTAAAAAGCGATTTAAAACAGCGTTTCCAAAAGAGCCTGTACCACCTGTTATAAGAAGCACCTTATTTTTGAAAATAGACATAATTTCATAACCTTTCTTTTTTTGCTTTATTTATAAAATCCTTAACAGCCGGATTTTTTATAACTACACTAATAGTTGCATATATTGCACAACCAACAATTATACAAATGAAAAGCCCCACAAAACCTGAGGATACTTTTTTATTGAGATAATAAACTGTAATTCCCATGATTAATGCCGATATGGTGCTTTTTAAAATCACAGGAAACAGTACTTTGTTTTCCCAATCCTTCATTATTTTTTTTAGCATAAAGCTTAACATAACACAATTAAACATTGCAGAAATACTTGTTGCAATTGCAAGTCCATTTATTCCTATTATTTTATAAAGTATAAGATTAAGTATTATATTTATTAAAACAGCAATAACTGATGTAATCGTTGTTATATGTGTGTTTTTATAGGCATAAAAAATTTTTACCATTGTATCCCGCAACGCAAGAAATACTAAGCCTAACGTATAACATCTTAAAGCACCGGATGTTATTGAAACAGATTCGCTGTTAAAATTTCCGCGGCTAAAACAGATTTCCACAATTGGTTTTGCCAAAACAACTATTCCAACAGATGCCGGTATTAGCACAAAAATCATCATATCGGCTGTTTTTATAAATTTTGTTTTAACTCCATCAAAATCACCAGCAGCAACCATCTGAGCACAATTTGCAAATAATACTGTAATAATTCCGGTTACAAAAACCTCTTGTACAGCATTATTAATTACAGAAGCATACGATAACGCCGAAACCCCCCCTGTCGATGCATATGAAGCAATTGAACGATCTATTATTTTATTAATCTGTCCAACGCTTACGCCCAGCAAAATAGGCATAATCATATAAATTGATTTTTTTATATTTTCATCCTTTAAATTAACTATAGGTTTATATTTGTAACCTTTTTTAATAATAAATGGTATGAGCATTAGCAATTCTGCCATATACGAAACTATAAGTCCTATCCCAAGATACATATTCCCAATTTTTGACGCAATTATTATTGACATCATTATAACAATATTTCTTGGTAGGCTTACTGCAGCCGGTGGCAAAAAACTGTTATTTGCCTGCAAATAACCGCTAAAAACATATATCAAAATCATCATAAGAATACTTGGTGCGCAAATTCTAATAAAGACCGATGCAAGAGATGATGTTTCCGTATCAAATCCGGATGCAAATAACTTTATAACATACTCAGGAAAAATCATAAGTACCGCTACAATGATTAGCCCCAGTATAAGCGAAATATTCACTATGTTCCCTGAAAATTCAAGTGCTTTTTTCTCCCCATTTTCATATTTAACCTTATTGTACATTGGTATATAAACCGTTGCGAGAGAGTGCCCTATAAAGTAGAACAACAAAGTAGGAACA
>CAKSGG010000124.1 GCA_934454215.1 uncultured Clostridia bacterium | reverse complement strand
GCTGTGTTATTCCGTCTCTTTGAGACAGCTTATTTATATTACCACTTTTTTCGCTACTTGTCAACACTTTTTTTGAATTTTTTTCGTCTTTATGCAAATATTACAACCAAAACGCTCATTTTGTCGATTAACTCACAAATTTGACGAACGAACCGACTGTATTATCTGTTTTTCCAATCTTGACACCTGCACCTGTGATACGCCTATTATCTTCGCAATTTCGGATTGTGTCTTACCCTTATAATATCTCAGCACCATAATCTGCCTTTCTCTCGGTTTCAGACTTTTAAGAATATTGTCTGCCATAACTTTATTTATTATGTGTTCCTCGCTGTCATTTCCCGCAAGAGTATCAATAAGATTTATTTCCCTGCCGCCGTTTTCGTAAACACTGTCATATATAGATGCCGGCGGCGCCGCCGCATCAAAAGCCTCGGCTAGCATATCTTCATCAATTCCGCATTTTTCCGAAATTTCTTTTATTGTAGGTTCTCTGTTCAGTTTTTTTCTGAGTTCTTCGGCGGCACGCCAGCCTTTCATGGCATTTTCCTTTAACGTCCTGCTTATTTTCACCGAACCGTCATCTCGCATAAAACGCTTTATTTCCCCTGCAATCACGGGCACCGAATAAGTGGAAAACTGAACATTGAATGTTGTATCGAATTTTTTTATCGCCTTTATAAGTCCGATTACACCAATCTGAACCAGATCCTCAATATCGTATCCGCGCCCCGAGCAGCGCTTCACTATGCTGTATACAAGCCCCATATTTTTTTCTACCAGTTCATTCTGCGCTTCCTTATCACCGTTTTTTACCCTCTCAATCAAAGCTGCATTATCATTCACGGTCACACCTGCTCAATTCTCTTTGACATTTTCACCGCCGTACCTCTGCCCGGCGCACTTTCCACATTTACGGAATCCATAAAGGTTTCCATAATCGTAAATCCCATTCCCGAACGCTCCATCTCCGGTTTTCCCGTATACAGCGGTTCCCGCGCCTTTTCAATATCGGCAATTCCCGCGCCGCTGTCACGTATGGTAAATTCCACGGTATTTTCATCAATAACACCCTCAAGAGTGACTGTTCCGCCCTTTTCATTATATCCGTGAATAATCGCATTCGTCACCGCCTCAGACACGGCTGTTTTAATCTCAGACAACTCGTCCAGTGTCGGATCAAGCTCCAAAACAAATGCCGCCGCAACCGTTCTGGCAAAACGTTCATTATCCGAATTTGCGGGAAATTCCATTTTCATGCTGTTTTTCATAATGTCACCTCCATGAGTCCGTATTCCAGATTTTTTGCTGTCGTAACAAGCTTGTCTATTCCTGACATCTCAATAATTCTTCTCACATTCTCTGACAGACCGTAAATAACAATTTTTCCGCCGAGTGCATGCACAACCTTATAGCGTCCCATAATCAAGCCGATTCCCGACGAATCCATAAAAGACACCCTGCCAAAATCAAATGCAACGTTAACAGCCCCCGTGCGCTCCAGCTCACGGTCGATCTTCTCACGGAGCTTTCCTGCACTATGGTGGTCAAGGTCTCCGCTGAGTTTTACAACAAGCGTTCTGTATTTTCCGGCAATAGATATTTCCATATATGTATCCCCTCCCGATGTAATATACTATTTATAAAATACCGCACCGCCTGTCCTTTTTCCTGCATAAAAAAATAAGAGCTTTTGTCGAATACGCGTTTTTCATAAAAAATTCCGCATATCCGGCGCAAGCTCGGATGTAAATATCATTTTTTTACCGCTTATCGGATGAAACAGCTCCAGATAACACGAATGAAGTGCCTGCCTGTCAAACAAGCTGTGATTTTCCGTTCCGTACAGCCAGTCTCCCAAAAGCGGATGCCCGATATAGCTCATATGCACCCGTATCTGGTGAGTACGTCCCGTTTCAAGCTCCAATTCGAGCAGTGTATAGCCGTCGGTATGACCGATAACCTTATAATGCGTCACAGCGTGCCGCCCGTTTTTACCCACACACCGCTTAATTGCGCTTTCACGCATTATCGGAGCATCTACAGTTCCGTCATGCTCTATGCTTCCGCATACTATCGCCTTATACCGCCGTTTAAGCATACCGTTCTTGATTTCATCGCACAGCAGTGCATGCGCATAGCTGTTTTTCGCTATGCACATAACTCCGGAGGTATCTTTATCCAGTCTGTTTACGGCGCGAAAAACATGCTCCTCCCCTTTTTCTCGCCAATAATACATAAGCGCATTTGCAAGAGTATTTGAAAAATTCCCGTGCGACGGATGCGTCGCCATATGCGGAGGCTTATCCGCTATAATAATATCCTCGTCCTCATACAGAATATCAAAATCCATTTTCACGGGAACTATATTTTCCGATGCTGTTTCGTATATATTTATAACGACTTCATCACCCTCACGGAGCATATGCGTAACAAACCGCCGCTCACCGTTTACCGAAATACCGTCCTCCGTCTGCTTTAGACCTTTTATAAGAGTACCCGACATTTTGCAATTCATTATCAGAAAAGCTTTAACGGTTTTACCGTTATAATCACTGTCTATTTTATATTTCAGTGTACGTTTCATATTACTCTCCGCTGCACGGCGTATCTCCTATTTCACATTCCAGAACATAATCGTCCATAAAATATCCGTTTCCTATCGGATTTTTTTCCTCTCTTTTGAGTTTAAATCCCATATGCTTGTACATATTTATTGAATCCGTGTTATGCTTATTTACATTAAGAAAAATATGCGTATAGCCCGCTTCCCTGCCGAGACCTTTGATTATCTGCATTGCAGCACTGCCGTAGCCGTTGCCGCGGGCGTTTTTATGAATATAGTATTTATCGAGATACACCTGTCCTTCCTTTTCATAAAAAGCAAAATATCCGATGTTTTTATCGCCGTCTTTTACCATATAAAAAAGATGGTTCTGAGCCAGCTGTCTTTTAATCGCTTCGACCGACTGAAACATATTTATCATATAATCATTCTGCTCCGCGCCTATTATAGGATCGTAATGCTCCTTTACTATTTTCTTTGCAATGGCGGAAAGTGCTTCTATTTCCTTTTCGTCATCTGCCTTAATTCTTTTGAATTGTACCATGCTGCTCACACCTTTCCTGATATATATTGTATCACATTTGTACAGAATTGTCTATATTAAAAAACAAAACGCACCTTTAGGCAGATAGTGATAAGGAAGTATTGAAATTATCATTATCTGACGACAAGCAGGGTGTAAAATGAAAACACGCATATCACTTTTTAAGGTGGTATGCGTGTTTTTTATATTCTAAAAATATCAATGCGTTATATGTGAGCATTTAAGTGTTAAAAAAACCTTGTTTTATGCGGCTTTTAAGCCTCAAAATCAGCAATGTAATATAATATCATTACTTTGCTCAAAAATGGGTTTTTATTTGCTATAAGACAAAAAATTTAACTCTTTTGGGAGAAACAAATTCTGTGCCTCTTTTCAACTTAAATCTACTTAATCAATTTACAATAGTAAAACAGATTTATCTAGAGCAGATGTTGAATACCAGCTATTGATAAACCTGTTTTTCAGGCAATTTATATTTAACGATTATGAGAATTTTTAATATTTATGATTGGTTTTATTATAGTATCATTGTCGGAGACAGCTAAAGTACCTTTAGGCAATGACAATAATGTTTCCAGGTCATTAGGATATATAGCCAATCCATAGTTGGACAGATGCCCCATAAAAGTTTGGGGCGTCATAATATTGTTTTCAAATAACACTTCAAGCGCACTATAAAATAGTGTAGGGACCGAAAGTGGCAATTTGTCATCTAAAGGCTCTTGTGTTCGCCATTTTCTATATGACATAGATTTCATCAAAGATTGATATTCTTTTACGTTAATTCTTTCAAGAGTTTTTGCTCTTATTAACATAGCAGCAATGGATACATGCCATTTTTTCTTTAACTCAATGTAAGATCTTAATTCATTCGCCTTAATCAAATCATTATAAAAAGCATTTTTGGGCATAAGAAATGCTGAAGCAAATTGATTTGCTTCATTTTCAAGTTCCTTTTGTTGCTCCAAAGATAATTCTTCTAAATTTTCAATATTACTATGAAGTATTATATGACCCAATTCGTGAGCAATATCAAAGTTTCGTCGTACAGCAGACTTTTTATTATTCCCTAACACAACACAATATTGGGGATAAGTAGATATATTGTGTACCTGGGTAAAGGCATCAATTTTATCGCTATCAACATCAAATGCTGAAACAATAATTCCATTATGTTCTATCAATTCAACCATATTTGTAATTGGCTTTTCGCCAATATTCCAATATGCTCTTAATGACATAGCCTGTGTATCTATATCACCTTTAAAGCTATCAAGGTTAGGTAAATTTAGTATTGGCATATCTAGATATTCACATAGAAAATTATATGTTTGAACTACTAATTTAGTTTTTATTTCTTGTGTCTTTTTATCTAGTGCATTAGTGGAAGATAAGGCCCTAAAAAAAGTATTATTCACTGCTATATTTTCGCTTTTTTGGTGAAAATATGTTCTTGGAAACCTCAATACTCCAACTATTGCAAATTCTGTTTCTGGTTTTGGCTTTGCTAAATTATTTTCAAACTGAGAAATAGCCTGTTTTTTCACGCCAACTTTTGATGCTAATTCTGTCATACTCATATTTCTAAATATACGTGCTTCTTTTAACCTTTGTCCGTTAAAAAACATTTCCATTCCTCCAATTAGCCCATTTCTTGCAGCTTTCTTACAGAAGGCTTTATTGATATCTTTGATTTTAAATCTGAACTTTGAACATAATCTCTCCTACCATTATCTTCAATATCGTCAAACGACGGATTAATATATTCACTCCAATCATCTGTTTCAATTATTTCTAACCATTTAGAACCCAATACGGCATGAACTTCTGTCAAAGTAAATCCCTTAAAATCCACAACAATTGTAATATATTTTTTTTATAGAGTCAGTTAATAAAAGATTTTCGATAGTAGTTTGTAAATCTTTTATCTGCCTTTCTGTGCCCTCTGAAAACATATTTTCTGCATCAAATATAGAGATTTGCATAGGATTCTTTTGATATAAGTAATTGTAGTCAAACATTGAATCTATATAATGTGCTTTTGACAATGTCTTTCTATTTAATAATTTATTAAAATTGTCTTTTTTTATTATTGTAAATAATGTATGTTCTTTATTGTCAAATATCATTAGCAACTTAAAAAGACCTCTGTCAAGCGGTGTTATAGTGAATCTATCATTTTCATAAAATAAATCATACACGCATGTGTTAATTTTATCCCATTTTTCCATATGTTTGCGATTTTCTGTTATTGTATTACTATTATATATTTCCGTCTGTGCATTTGATAAACCTCTTTGAATAGCAGAAATAATGACTTTCTTATCAATGCCTATTTCCAAAATAAACACCTCCATTAATTTTATAAAATAATTTTAGCATATAATTGTAATTTTGTCAAGTAAAAATGTAAAAAATAATATTTTGACAAATACACTTGGCGCTTTTTTGCTTGTGGTAAAATAAAATGTATGGTTTTTCAGACAAAAAATTTTTAGTTGTATAATGACTCTAACAGATATATCATAAAAGAACAGGTAAGATAAAGGAAATCGGAGTTTATGTATGATCCCTTTTAATTAGCCTGTTCTTTTTTGCAAATCATAATATAAATTCTGAGTTATTAAACATCTCATTTTTTATTGTTTCGTGTGTAAACCGACCGGCTTTGTAGGCCTCTGCAAGTAATATAAGATTTGTAACAGCTAAGGCAACCCCGTTGATTGACTTGTTTCTGCTTATCCGCTCAATTTGAGCTTTGAAATTTCCTACAAAGTGACCTGAAACAAACATAAAATAAAATTCATTTATATCAGCACCAAAATTGTTCCACCATTTATTTGAATTAACTTTTTCATTCCTTGTTTGATTTTCACCAATGTACCTTTCCATTTCATCGGCTTGCGATATCGGTAAATTGTACCCTTTAGAATATGCTTTGGTATCTATTATAACACCATATTTGCATTTATTTTCACTTGTATAAATTATGCCATCCGGCTTGCGGCTTCCACCAAGATGAAGTCCCTGATAATTGCATTCTTCTGTCAGCAAGTCTAAAGTTTTCATTTCAAATAATCGGTTTTGTTTACTATCATAGGCAAGGTCTATAAGAGCTAAATACTCGTGCGATAGATTTAATAGTTTTTCTCTGATTTCTTCCTTTGTTTCTGCCAAATCTGACTTTGCAAGTGATTGAGGCAGCGGAATGATGAAATCAGTTATCATATCATCAAGTATAAATCTATTGCCTTTCTCTATGATATTTATGCCTATATCCTGCAAGCCTTTAATATCATCTAAAATAGTATTTTCAATTTCGTTAAGATTAACGGTTTTAAGATAGTTCATAATATCCAAAACCGAAACGCTATTTTTGTTTTCAGATAAATATTTTAAAATAAAGGCTCGGCGTGTACGCAAATACTCTCTGTCTGCACCTTTAGTTGAAAACATTTCCCAACATACATTTTTAGCAATTCTTTTGTGTTTACTTTTTCCATCAGCTTTTCTCAATGAAGTAATTCCATTTGCAGTAATCACATATGCCTGACCTATCGTTTCTTTATATTCTTTTCCGGCAGTTGAAACTGTAATCATCTTTGGTATTTTCTCAACAAGACCAAGCTTTTCGAGCCAACTTGCAATCATTCTTGCATATTTATCTGATGAACCTTCCCAATCAGCTTTCATACTTTTGCGTTCTTTGGGTTCTGCATTTGCCAGCGAACGTATAAATATTTTTTGCGGCATACTAGTAAAACCATCCTCGCCTATAAATCCTAATCGTTGTCCTATTTCAAATTTTGTAAGATGAGTATCCTCAGTTTCGGAAAGCAATGTTAATATTCTTATAGCCGGAGGATATGCTAAAATAGCATTGACAAGCAATTCTTTTTCATTTTTTGACAATTCTTCGCCTGTTTCTCTTGCGTTTGTAAGCTCTAACCCTTTGTCGGTTATTTCAAAGGTATCATCTGTGTAATTGTATTTGATAAAACCAAAGCAATGAGCCCAGCGCACATAATTATCAGCAGGCCAATCTCCAATAAAATCTCTTCCTTGCCCCTTAACGGTTGCTTGTATAATGCCGTTACATCTTGACATACTTCTCGGTGTGAAGGATGTACCTACAAGTCCTGCGTATTTAATTTTAAGAGGGGTGCTTTGCAATGCTTTTATCAAATTATCCCGACCGTCTCGTTTTTCAACAATTTTGGGGATAATAATGCGTATTAAATCTTTATGTTTTTGTGAATTTGAGTCAAATACAGCAACAACGTCACACAGGCTGCGTAAGTTGCTTGGATCTTGTACCCAACCAAAAGCACGGAAATTTTTATTATGTGTAGGAATTACAGAAATCATATTTTATCAGCAATTAGTAGTTTATTATTAAAACCTCTCTGCTGTCTCCTTTCTTTGTATTATAGCTTGAATTTGAGTAGTTATAGTTTAAATCAATGATTTTATACTTTTTTGCCCATTCAAGCAATATCTCATTGGTTTTACCTTTATGTTCTATAACATTCGACAAAGCAAATTTAATTCCTTTTTCATTTGCCTTATCCAAATAATCATACAAGGCATACTCTTGTTCGGATTTCCAATCCTTAAACCCTCTGTTACCGTCATTATATGTTCCGGTTGTTATAAAGTAAGGCGGGTCACAATATATTAAGTCTTCGGTGGTAAGATTATCTAATGATATCTCTGTGAAATCTTTGCATAAAAATTCAGCATTTAATTTTTGTAGCTTTGATACAAATGCAATTAAATTATGCTTCATATTTTCCGAAAATTGACTTCTGTTTCTGCCGAAAGGATTGTTGTACTCTAAATTATTGTTAAATCTGAATTGATAATTAAAAGAATAACAAGTCAACGTATATAAGTCTATCGGATTTTGTGTTTTATTATAAAAATCTCTAAAATTTTTAAACCCCTCCTCGTTTTCTTTTGAAAGACCGTATTCCGTTATACGCAGTTTTATTTGATGCAGTATTTCAGATAATTCTGTGTTTTTAAACGCTTCAAACAGTTCAATTATTTTTTTATTTATGTCATTACAAATAATTCTGTTTGCATTTACATTTATAGACACATTGCAACCACCTGAAAATAAATCAACAAAAGTTCCTATATAATTTGGAAAATTCGGTAAAATTTGAGGAAGTAATTTATATTTTCCACCTATATAGTTCATAGGACTTTTTATATATTTTTTAGTATCGGAAACAATGGTATTTATTCCGTTAGGTGTGCCTATAAAATCAAATGTTGATTTCCGAGGAATATTCTTTTTTATAAAGAAAATGTACTCATATAAACATTCTGTTTGTTTTGTTTTTTTGCTCATATACTGTCTGTATGGAATGGAATACATTTTATATGTTTCTTCTATTCCGTGCTTTTTTAATATTCTCTCAATTTCATCAGAAGTCATTAACCCATCGGTGCTGTAACTCATTACTATATTGCTAAATTTTGCTTTGCTTATTAAGTCCTCAAATGCGTCATAAACCTCGCTTTTCACACAGAATGGAGATTTTAAATCATCATACGGTCTCATTCCTGTTACTCCGTGAATTTCAGGATAATCATACTTAGAAATTGTTTCAAGCAAATGATAATTAGGGGCATACTGTCTGGAATTATATGGTGGGTCTAAATATAGAATGTCACCACTTAATTCTTCAATCAATTTGTTTGAATCCTTGTTATAACTTTTATTATTTCTCTTATTGTCAATAACATCAAGTCTTGCCATTTCCAAATCCTTAAAGGTACGTTTATCCCAATGCTTAAGATAAGCACCATATGTACCTGTAATATTTGAAACAGACGGAACACCTTCAATTAGTCCGGCAAGCAAGTAGTAATATTCTAATTCAGTAAGCAGTTTTTCATTTTTCCACGCTTCGATTGTGTTTCGTATAAAATCAATTCTTGCAGCGTTTTTGTTTGACACATACATTCTTTTACAATCATCGTGTGGAGTATAATTTTTAGTTATAAAATAATTGCCATCGTTATAATTCAGTATTTGTATTTGTGTTTCTTCTAAAAATTTAAATGGATCTCCTATACCTATATTTTTTAATTTTAAAAATGACGGTTTTGTATTGTTTTCAACTGTTGCTTTTTGTATTACATACGAAAAATGCAATGCATCATTTGAATATACTTCATATCTGGGTTTAAAATAACGAGCAACAGCCCCTGTTCCTGAAAAGATATCACAAAAGATATTTTCGTTTCCTGTTGTGTTTTCGGATATAACCATAGCAATATTTTTTAATAAGTTTGTTTTACTTCCTATAAATCTCATAACTGCACCTCTAACATCCCAAAACATCCTTGTATTGAATTATAACATTTACTTTTCCAAAAGTCAATGAAAATAAAAAAATATATCAATTTGTACAAAACTTTGGCAAAAATCGTTTTTCAGTTGTAGTAGTAATAGAGGTGCAAGTAAAAATTTTTTTGAGAAAATTTTCGTGAAAAGTTGTTTTTTCGGCATTTTATTTGTTACTTATATGAGGGACAAAATAAGATAAATAATTTTTGTTTTCAAGGCTGCCAAAACGAAATTTTCTGCACTACTTATATAGAGGGCGAAAAAAAGAATTTTATCAAAAAGGGTTTGGGAATATCCCCCAGATACAAAATCAAATTTGCCGTGTGTGGCTACACACGCTTTGCTTGCTATTCCATAAGAATGGCAGGCAAAACAAAATTGA
>CAKSGG010000123.1 GCA_934454215.1 uncultured Clostridia bacterium | reverse complement strand
GCTTAGATTTGAAACATACACACGTCTTATCCGTGCCGTTTCGGGAGCCTCGTCATCGGTACTGCTGAGGGCGACGCTGATAACGCTGTTCGGTGTTATGCTTGAAAAAGCTGCGCTTTCTTCCTCTGCGCCCGAAAACGTTACTCTGTAATTTGCGTCGTTTTTGTCAAGACATATTGATTGGATTTCGTTATATTTGCTTTTCTTTACCGATATACCGTCCTGATATTTAAGCCCGTTTGTTATTTTGCAGTTGTTACGGTCAATTCCCGAAACGAACATATCCTTATAGTTGTCGATAAATACGAAGTCATATACATTATCATTATTATAATCGACAAGCGTTATTTTGCCGATATGCGACGGCTTAAACGCATTATGTTCTCCGTTTAATGCTTTTTTTCTGATACTTTCGCTTTGAGCTTCATTGTAGACAAATTCTGCGTCTTTGGCTATTTGTATCTTCTTTTTCTTTCCCATGTCTTCCGTGTACGAGAAATTAATAAAATTGTCAACGCTTTCAATATCATCATACCAACTTTTCTTAACCTCAAGAATGCGGTTGTTTTTTGTTTTGATACCGCAAATCATTTCTCCGCCGTTATACGGCTTGCGAATATATGCGTCTGTTTCATATCCCAAAATGGGATATATATTTTCCGAATATCTGACCGTAAGATTTTCGCCGTATTCCGTTTCAAACAAAACAGACGTGTTTGATGAGCCGCTGCGGTAAAACGGACGGTCTTTTATAATTCCTCGTATTTTATATACTTTATGCACTTTATTAAGCCATGAATCATACACTTGATGATAATTTGCATATTCGCCGTTAATATTATCAAGCTCTACGGTATAAGCTTCAAGGGCGTTTGCAATTAATTGTGCGGCAACAGCTCTTGTCAGCACGGTTGTATTTGTGTCAATTTTTTTATAAAGTCCTATATCATCGGCAACGGCGGCATAGTCCGAATTTGATAATTCAATATATTTATCATAACCAAGCCTTTTAAGAATAAGCTTTACCGCATTTTCGTATGTAACGGTATCATATTCGCAATCTTCATAAATACCGCTTGCTTTGTCAAGCCACGAAACAAAATCCGAGCGGGTGATTTCTTCATTCGGTCTGAAAAGGGGAGACTGCTCAACGATTTCAAGACTTGAAAGCAATGTCAGAGCGTCCTTATAATCACTTTCGGGCTTTACATCGGAAAATGTCCTTTCGGGAATATCATATTCGGTTTCTTTAATATCGGAATATGTGCCGTTATATTTGCTTATATCAAATTTATCAATACATTTCAGCTTTCCGTTTCCGTCAATACATTCGGCTCTCACGCTGATAGCGTTATCCGACACTGTGATTTTACTGTACGTCGGGGATTTCGGCGAAATGCAGACTTCATCGTATGTTTGCTTTACAATTCCGTTTTCCTGTTTTGAGCCGCTTGAACCGCTTTCAAGATATATTGTTCCGCCTTGAGTTTTCTTGCCGTTATACAGCGGCACACTCCTTAAATACAAATGGTCATGCCCGTGAATTACCAAATCAACATGGTATTTATCAAATATCGGAGTGAAAATAACAGTATCATTAATTCCCATAGCTCCGTAAGGCGAACGGTGCATGGCAACGATTTTCCATTTTTTATCTGTTTTTGAAAGTTCTTCATCAAGCCATTGTTTTTGTGTTTCCAAATCACTTTCCGTATTTAAAATAACAAAATGAGCATTGCCGTAATCAAATGATGCCGTTGTTCCTTCGGGTATCGGAGAGGGGGCTTCACTGCCGCAGGTTTCACCGAAATATTCTTTGAAAAGTTTTGCATAGGTTGTACTTTTCTGGTCGTGGTTGCCGACAACGGGAATAAACGGCTTGTTCATGATATTACCGCTGTTTTCATAAAACATATCCATTTCGGACGTATTATCGTTATTATCCGTAATATCGCCGGTATGAACGGTAAAATCATAATCTTCATTTGATAAAAGCTTGGTCAGACGTCCCCATTCGGCAAATTGACTGCCGGTTGATGCCTGTGTGTCAGATACATGTAAAAAGGAAAATTCATTTTTGACAGTGTCTGTATCAAGCGGAACTATGTTGATTTTCTTGCTTCTTTTAAATTCCGTATAAGTCCATTCTCCGTCACCCGAATAGCGGGGACCGACTTCGCCGATGTCGGCGGTTCGGTAATCGATTGCGGCAAAATCCTTTGCATTATTGTCCGTATCCGAAAAGTTAATCCGCCTTATCGCTTTTTGTTTTGATTGTATCTGCGGATAATCTGTTTCATATCCGTCAGCGGAATAATAGTATCTGTTTCCTGCAACGCCGACCATATCAATATAACCGCTTTCTGCGGATTTGTACGGATTTGCCGTTTGGGCGGGCTGACTGTTGCTTTTAAGCAGAACTTTACAGCCTTTGTTATTCAGCCCTATATCCCATGATGCGTCATAGTTTTTTATTTGAAGTCTTGCATTGGGGTTATATGCTTTGCAGCGTACAAGATACGAGGAATGAGGTTTTATTTCGCCTTTCAGCGTATAAACTTTCCATTTGTTTCCCTCTGCGGTATATTGGAGTGACCAGTTATCCAAAGCTGTTGTCTCGCCGGTAGGGTTGTATAGCTCAACAAAAGCGTGTGATACGGGTATCTCTATGTCTTTACCGTCATTTTCTTCACCGCCGCCGTAAATCTGATTAATTATAATGTGGTCTGTATTATTCGTATTATCTGCATATGTGACGGTATTAGCGAAAAGAGTATATGCGGTTAATATCAGGCATAATATTCTTTTTATCGTATTCAAAATCATCTCTCCTTAAATAATCAGAGCAATCTGAAAGCGACTGCCCTGATATAATAAATTTTTATTGAACTTTTTTTGCTATGGACGGCACAATAGGAGTGAGGTTTCCGAGACTTTCCCATAACATGATTTTTATATCGGTTACATCACTGTCGGAGGGGATTTCAATTTTATCTGCGTGCTGCTTAAACATTACCATTTCGCCGCTGCTGTTATAGCCGGCAAGAATTGCGGTCGGGTTTGCTGTTGCTGACACATGATTGATATAATAAGTCACGCCTTTTTCAATTGTCTGCGGATTTCCCTCAATGCCAAGTTTGTTTTCAATCTTTGTTCCACATATTTCTATATTATTTATATCAGTGTTTCCGTTGCCGTAAACATTTTCGGTCGGGTCTGTACTGCTAAGTTCAAGTCCAGACAATGTTTCTCCGCCGTCAATTTTAATTTTGATATAGATTTTATCCTTGTTGCTCAATTCGTCGGGCAGAGAAATATTTGTGTAGGTTGAGCTTAGGCTGTCAGTAACATGAACACTGCTGTTTGCAAGCGGTGTATAATTCACTCCGTCGGTGCTGACGCTGACAGCATAATCACGGGGACCTTTTGACGTGGAAAGCTGGTCTGCCGAGAATTTGATATTTGTATATCCTTTGGTTGAGGCGGTAATCAGCCAATAACCGTCATTATCTGGATTTATTCTGTCTGTATCAAAGTTCCATGCGTTTTGGTCGGACGCTTTGGCACGCAATGCCTTTGTATCGGTATTATAGCTGATTGGGGCTGCGCCTGTTCCGTTCGGATACATACTGAGTTCAGCGTTTCCGTGAGTTGAAACTACTGTGGTTTGAGCTGTTACGGCATTGCTTTTTTTATATTCAAATGCCGCAACGGTATCACCCTTATACGTATAAAGCTGAGAGTTTGTTAGGCTTTTTTGCGCTCCGTTTTCTGCCCAAACATCTACTCTGAATTGATTGCAAAGCTGAGCGTCAAAAGCGGGAAGGGCTGCAAGAGAAATTTTTTCTGTGTTGTTATATTCCTGATTTTCAACAATCGGAGTACCGTTTTTTGTATAGATACTGTATTTTATAACGGCATCATCAAAAGTTTTGTAGGAAATAGTACCGTTTGCACCAAAATAGGTGGTTGCTTTTGTGGTGTAGGGCATTTTTAAATCGGTTGTCCTGTCACCTGAAATTACAAGTTTATTTATATAAGTATTTCCCTTTGATGCATTATTGAATAATAAATCCGAATTGTCGGCTCTTTCGTCTTTCTCTATCACAAAACGGATATATATTTTTTGCTTATCGGCAGCGTCGTCGGGCAGGGGATAATCGGAGTAATATGTACCCGTATCGCTTACGGGCAGAGGCTTGTCCGCATAGAGTGTTTTGTAGCTGTTTCCGTCTGTGCTGTATTGAAGCGTCATACGGGCAGGCCCTTTGTTAGATGAAAAGGCGTCTGCGGAAAGGTATACTTTTTTGTATCCGGCGGTTGATGCTTCAATTTGCCAATATCCATCCTTATGCCATTTATATGTATCATCGGGAGATATTGAAATTGCTTTTTCTTTGCTTGAATATAACGGTGCGTATTTAGTTGTGCTGTCTAAAGAAGCTGTGATTCTGCCTGTCGGATATATTCCCGAGTCAGCCTCAACAGCACCGTTTACGTAGTCGGGGTATTTACCGTCGGAAAAGTCAAATGATGTAATTTCGTCCTGTGTGCTTGTGTAGGTATATACTGCCGTATCGCTGTCTGTATATCCGTCTTGTGTTGCCCATGTCTTGATTGCGACGGTGTTGCCGGATATGTTTTTAAACGGCATAAATTCGCCTGTGTATTCGGTTGCAGCTCCGTCATTTACGGTATAATAAATTTGCGCCGTTTGCGAGGTGCTGCAAGAAAGTGAAATAACGGAATTTCCGTAAATTTCACTGCCGCTTGCAATACTTGCTGTCGGTGCGGCAAGCTTTGGAATTGCGGCGGATTTTGATGTTCCGTAAATAAATATATCATTGATTGCCGCTTCACCGCTTTTCGTGTTGTAAAAATCATTGCCCTCGATTGTTTTTGTATTGACAGCTGTCATTCTGAAATAAACTGTTGTCTTGTCGCTTGCGGCGGGTATTGAAACTTTGTCAAACAAATTATTTTGTAAATTTTTGTTTTGAGTTATAGTAGGGGCAGTGTATACATCAATGTAGTTTGCATTGTCTGTACTGTATTGCAGCTTGTAATTGGCAGGACCTTTTTTTGAACCGCTGATTTTTGCGCTGAATTGTATATTTTCATATCCCAGTGTTGAACATTTTACTTCAAAATACGGACTTTCGCCCCATAAATTGTTTTTGCCGGCAGTCATAAGCGGAACCATGGCGGCGGTTGATGCTTTGTATGTATATCCGATGTCTGACCATTCCAGTTTTCGGGGGTCTGTTCCGTCAACGGAAGCAAAAAGCTTTGCTGAGGATTGCATAATGCCCTCCGTTGCGCTGTAGCCGTTGGTTTTATCTCCGTTGGCTAAATCATCGCCTGCCGCTGCGCCTGTCGGTGCGGTATACTCAAAAGCAGCTAAAGTTTGCTCTGTAGCGGCAAAAGCCCGTAACGGCGTAAAGCAACTTAAAATAAATGTTAATGAAATAACAAAACTAAAAATTTTTTTCTGCATAAAATTCATTCCTTTCTGATTGCAGTGCAAGTAATTCAGCTATTATGTAACTGCATTATAATTATATATTTTTCAAAGTAAATTCTGATACCGCAATGAAGTAAAATGTATGTAAATTATTTATTGTGTAACGCTTGACTTTTGAAGTAAATTAAAATATAATAATGTGAGGTAATGTGCGATGAATAAAAGAATTATCGAAACTATATGAGAAAATGCCGCCTCGATTACCGTTGCTGCCGCAAACGGAATGAAAAAGGTTCATGAATTTATTGATGATGAAAAAGAAAAAACGGTTGTTTATGCGGTTACGAGAAACGAATGGGAAAAAGAGAATGAAAACATTAACAGTTAAAGACGATAAGTCGGATTGTTATTATATACGGAGGCGGGGATATGAGTAAATATGATACACTTTGGAGGTACATACAAGAAAGCGGCAAACCGCAATTGACATTGACATTTGAGGAAATTAAAAAAATTTCGGGTGTGCCGATAGACCATTCTTTTCTTAAATACAAAAAGGAATTGCTTGAATACGGCTATGAGGTTAAAAAAATTTCAATGAAAGCACGGACTGTAATTTTTGAGAATAAGAAAATTACAAAAGCTTGACAAAAAATTATTATTTATGCTATAATACTGAAAAAACTATACGGAGGCTATGACGATGAAGCTTCAACTTGGAGATGTAGAGGTAACGGCACTTATACCGCTTGCAGTCAGGGCGACTGAAACAAAACGAAAAAATGCCGTAATTCGTGATTATAAGGCAGTAAAAATTATTGATGAATTGTAGTTTGATACAAAAAAATTTGATAAGCTTATAACTCACGAATGTGTTGTTGCAAGGACTATACTTTTTGATGAGACTCTTAAGAATTATATCGGATTATATCCCGATGCGGCAGTATTGAATATTGGCTGCGGCTTGGATGACAGATTTTCACGTGTCGATAACGGTAAAATTGAATGGTACAGCATTGATTTCCCGGACATGATTGATATACGCCGAAAGTTTTACCCTGAAACTGCATGGGAACATATGATTGGCTGTGATATTCTTGATGAGAGCTGGACTGAAAGTATTCCGAAGGATAAAAAGGTTATAGTTGTGGCTGAGGGACTGCTTATGTATTTTCCAAGAGAACAGGTTTCCTATGTCTTGAAAATTATAACAGATAGTTTCAAAGAAGGAATTCTTCTTTCAGAGCTTATGCTACAGAAAATGATGAAAGAAAAAATACATGACACTGTAAAACATACGAATGCGAAATTCGGATGGGGAATAGATAAGAGCGGAAAAGAATTGCTTAAACTTAATTCAAAGCTTTCATTTGTAAATGAAACAAGCTTTTCAGAACAGATGAAGAAGGACGGTTTCAAAAGTAAGCTGCTCGGTACAATTATAGGAAACCTGAATAACAGGTTATCGGTTTTTGAGTGGAAAAATTAAATTTTATTATTACTATTACAAATGCAGGGGGGAATATGTGAAATGAAACAAAATATTTATCGTGTAAAAACAGACGGATTTCATGGAGAATTATTCGTTCCGAAGGAGGATAAATACCCGGGAAAAGCATTAATTTGTTTTAGCGGCAGCGACGGAAAATTTGAACTGACTCGAATGTTAGCGGGTGTTTTTCGGTCTCATGGGCTTACAACTCTTGCATTTGCCTATGTGAAAGAGGCAGGATTGCCACAAAAATTTTCTCATATTCCTATTGATTTGCTGGAGGCGGCAAAGCGGCTACATGATATGGGATATGAAAAGGTAGGACTGTGGGGTATTTCAAAAGGAGCGGAGCTGGCGCTTACGGCAGGCAGTCTTTTGCCGGGGCTTGTCAATGCGGTGATTGCGGTTGCGCCCATTAATACAGTATGTCAAGGATTTACAATGGAAAAAGGTATCGCCTTCGTGTCGGGCAGCAGTTGGAGCTTTCACGGAAAAGAAATTCCTTATACTTCTTACGGGTTGGAGAAATTTCCGTTCAACCGTGTACTGTGGAAAAGCATTCGGGCGAGGGAATTAACCATGTATGACCTTTATTTGCCTCTCGTGCAGCATCCTAAGCCTGATGCGGTTATAAGAGTTGAAAAAATAACAGGTCCTATTTTATTGATTTCTTCTAAAATGGATATTATGTGGCCGTCGGAGTTTGCGGCAAAACAGATTGTAAGGCGATTGCATGATTGTGATTTTTCGTACTCCTATCGGCATCTGAGTTATGATTACGGCGGACATCTGTTTATTCCGATTGAATTGCGGAGAGTAAAATTTTTTAAAGGTGACAGGGGAAAAAATAAAGAACAAGGCAGAAAAGCACGGACGGATTCGCTTATAAAAACATTGGAATTTGTTTCCGAGTGGTAAAAACAGAATAATTTATTTTAAAAGGCAAAAAATAGGAAAGGAACAGCATATAGCTAAACTTTACTTTAAATTTATTCATTCTTATTATTTTCTATATATTGCTTAAACATTTGATGCAAACCGATTTGCTAATCCTGACAATGTTCCGTAAATTATTTGATATTAACTTGTAATTTCCCTATAGTTCGATGAAACATATCTGTATATTTTTTGGAGTATACTTTTAAATACGCTTTTTTGCAATATCGGTTATTATATACCCGAGCCTGCTTGCGTTTTTGGCTTTATACATATTTACAAATTCACTGTAATTTGCAGAAAAACAATTATAAAATTTTTTTAAAAGCAGTGCTGCGGCTTGCAGAAAATTTATTCTGTAAGGCCGCAGACTTGATATATCGAATATTACTGTATTTAATTTTACTAAGGCGACAAATACTGTGCATTTGTGCATTGCTGTTAATTGACTGCTTTCTGATAGTCATAGTAAAAAATATAGGTATTTCAAGACAAAGAAAAAACCGCTTGAACATAGTGTCTAAGCGGTTTTTTACTGGTGAGCCATCGGAGATTCGAACCCCGGACAACTTGATTAAAAGTCAAGTGCTCTGCCGACTGAGCTAATGGCCCTGGCAGGGATAGCAGGACTCGAACCTACGCATGCCAGAATCAAAATCTGGTGCCTTACCGACTTGGCGATATCCCTATACAGTAGCGAATCTTGCTAACATAATTTAATTGATAAAGTGGGGTGGGTAGTGGGATTCGAACCCACGACATTCAGGACCACAATCTGACGCTCTAACCAACTGAACTATACCCACCATAAAATAAAAGTCTAAAGACAAAGCTTTAAAAATTTTATGGCGTGTCTGGAGGGATTCGAACCCCCGGCCCATTGCTTAGAAGGCAATTGCTCTATCCAACTGAGCTACAGACACAAATGGAGCGGGTGATGGGAATCGAACCCACGCAACCAGCTTGGAAGGCTGGAATTCTACCATTGAACTACACCCGCATCTTGTCCGCTCTTTAGCTGACTTGACTATTATACCAGTAAAGTTTATATTTGTCAAGAGTTTTTTTGAAATTTTTTTAATTTTTTTTCAAAAAAATTAAAAAAATCAAAAATTATACGTTTTACGGACAGATTATAACTCATTAAAATAGCTTTTTTATTGAATCTACAGGACCTACAGCAGCGGTTGATACCATTGAGGTATCGAGAACCTTATCAATAATATCTGCAACAGAGTCAATTGTGACTGATTCAATTTTATTAATTGTTTCTTCCTGAGTATATATTTTTTTACCGAGCAGCAAAGAACGTCCGGCACCCTGCATTCTTGCACCTGTGCTTTCATAGCTTAAAATATAATTTCCTTTTAGCTGTTCTTTCGCTTTGTTTACCTCGCCCAATGAAAGCTTATTTTTCTTTATATTATTAATTTCTTCAGCAATAAGCTCACACACTTGGTCTAAATTAGCTGAGCTTGTGCCCGCTGAAATATCAAATATACCCGTGCCTATATATGCACTGTGACCCGCTCCGATAGAGTAAACCAATCCTCGCTTTTCACGTATGTTTTGAAATAATCTCGATGACATCCCGCAGCCGAATACGTTGTTAAAAACGAGCAGGCTGTAGACACTTTCTTCTTCGTCTATATCTATACCGTTAAAGCCTACGGCGAGCTGAACCTGTTCTATATCCTTTGTCTTAATAATATTACCTGAAGAATATTGGGCAAAGGGGATTTCGGGCTTTATTGTATGCAGTTTCTTTGAGCCGAAATATTTTTCCAAAAGTTCAAACAAAGCCTCGTCATAATTACCCGAAACCGATATGACTGTATTTTTTGACGTATAGTGTGTTTTCATATAAGAAAGCATTACATTGTGATTAATCCTTTCAAGGCTTTGGGGTGTTCCGAGTATTGTACGTCCCATAGATGTACCGTGCCATACTGTATCATACAGCAAATCATAGACAAGTTCCTCGGGGGTATCCTCATATAAGCTTATTTCTTCGTTTATAACCTGCCTTTCGAGAGCCATATCCTTATCGGAAAGTGTTGGATTAAAGATTATATCAGATAGTATATCAAGAGCAGTTTCAGCGTGTTCATCAAGTGTTTTTGTATAAAAACAAGTATATTCCCGTGCGGTAAATGCGTTTATTTGTCCGCCGATTGCGTCGATTTCCGAGGCTATATCTTCTGCGCTCCGCTTGTATGTACCCTTGAAAACCATATGCTCAATAAAATGTGAAATTCCGTGTTCACTTAATAGCTCGTGACGTGAACCGTTACCTACCCATACTCCGATTGATATTGAATGAAGATACGGTATTTTTTC
>CAKSGG010000122.1 GCA_934454215.1 uncultured Clostridia bacterium | reverse complement strand
TTTTTCACGCTGTGCAGATTTCCCGCACCGTAATCTATAATCGCCGTCATAATTTCGTCCCCTTTGATATTATCAGCCTGCCGGCCAGCCGAACTGTCTGCCGCCCATTAAGTGAAAATGAATGTGTGCCACAGACTGACCGCCGTATTCACCGCAGTTATTCACAACTCTGTAGCCCTTTTCGTCTATGCCGAGCTGTTTTGCAATCTGCGGAACAGCCTCCCAAACCGCCGTAATATATTTTGAATTTTCGGCTGTTATCTCGTTTGCGCTCTTTATATGTGTTTTCGGCACAATTACAACGTGTTCGGGCGCCTGCGGGTCTATGTCGCAAAAAGCATAAACCATATCGTTTTCAAACACCTTTTTTGACGGAATTTCTCCGTTTATTATTTTACAGAACAAGCAATCATTCATCAGTCCTTAACCTCCCCGATTGTTATTGTTTCTCCCGATTTGACCGAATAAAGCTTATCGTCGATTTCAAACCAGATTTCTTTCAGCGACGGATTGTAAACCTTCGTGCTATCCGCACTGTATACAAGCGAATTGTACGCCATTGTATAATCGTATATTTCTATATTTGCCGCATACCACGTATCGTCCTTGTTTCCAAGCAATTCGCATATCTTTTCAAGTCTGTCCCAATTATTATTACGATTAAATTCATAGCTGTGTCCCCACAGATAGAACAGTCTCGGCGAACGGTTTGAAATATATACCTGTGACGGGTCAAATTTTACAAATTCATCAATGTAATCGAAAATCTGCGGATTTTCATGGTGCGCCGTCGGCAGCCATGCGAGCCAGTCGTTGGGCATTGCAAACGAATTGTTATCGCCGCCCAATGTGCGTGAGTATGCAATATCCAAATCCTGCAAATAGCTTTTTATATTCTCATACGACAAGCCGTTTTCGGTTTTTGTAATACCGCTGTTGGGGTATGCCATGCCCCGTACAATACCTCCCGTTATTTTTTCAAGCTCCAGTCTGTTTTGCAGAACATCCTTGATTATTTCTATCGGACGGAACTGCCCCGGTGCCTTATGATGAGCGCAATGCACCGCCGCCTCATGACCGCCGCTGCATATAAGCGTTTTAATTTCATCGGCGCTCAGATGGTCCTGTAAGCCAATCCACGCACTCGGAATGTTAAACGTACATTTAATTCCGTATTTATCTATTATCTCAATAAATTTTTTATCACAAACAGGCGCATCGTCATAGCTGAATGTAACAGCCTTGGGTTTGCCGTTCGGGAAACGCATAAATCTGTAATTCATAGTAAGTCCTCCTAATTTAAATCGGAAATGAGTTCTTCCGCTCTTGCCAAAGCTTCGCTTATCTTGCCCGCATCCGAGCCGCCGCCCTGTGCCATATCGGGCTTTCCGCCGCCTCTGCCGCCTGCGATTGCCGTTATATCCTTTATAATCTTTCCTGCGTGAACGCCCTTGCCTACAGCCGCCTTTGTTGCCATTGCGACAAATATAAGCTTTCCGTCCGTATTTGCAGCAAGAATAACCGCTCCGCAGTCTGTTGTTTCCTTGAATTTATCCGCAACCGTCTTTAATGCGTCGGCGCTCATGCCGTCAAGCTGTGCCGTAAGAACGTCTATTTCACCGATTTTCTTTACTTGGCTCATAACGTCGCTTGCTTTTGCCGCCGCCATTTTTGCCTTTGCGTTTTCAATCTCTTTCTGTGCGTCCTTCAATTCGTTTACGGTCGTTTCAGCTTTCTTGTCAATCTCATGAAGAAGATTTGTTTTAAGAGCCACCGCAGTTCTTGCGATAAGTGCGTCATTTTCATGAATATATTCAAGAACGCCTCTGCCCGTAACAGCCTCGATACGTCTTACGCCCGCCGCAACTCCGCTTTCCGAAATAATCTTGAACAAGCCGCACTGTGCGGTATTTGTCAAATGTGTACCGCCGCAGAACTCAACCGAATAATCACCCATTGATACGACTCTTACGACATCGCCGTATTTTTCGCCGAACTGTGCCGCCGCACCCGTCTTTCTTGCCTCCTCGATAGGCATTTCCTTTGTAACTATATCAAGCGCCGAAAGTATCGCCTCGTTTACAAGACGTTCTGCATTTGCAAGCTGTTCCGCAGTCATTGCCTCAAAATGAGAGAAGTCAAAACGCATTCTGTCATTCGTAACAAGCGAGCCTGCCTGTGCAACGTGCGAACCGAGAGTTTCTTTTAACGCCTTATGCAGTAAGTGCGTTGCCGAATGGTTTCTGCTTATATCCATTCTGTTTGACTTATCAACCGACATTGTAACGCTGTCGCCAAGCGCTATCGGCGCACTCACCTCAACCTCATGCAGATAGAATCCGTCGCCCGTTTTTGTTGTATTTATTACTTTTGCAAGCTCCTTGCCGTCCGACAAAACAGTACCTATATCACCGCACTGACCGCCCATTTCCGCATAGAACGGAGTTTTGTCCGTAACAATAAATCCCGTTCCGTCCGTGATTTTATCGCATACGCCTTCGCCCGACACAACTACCCCGACAACCTTTGCGTCCGATGTCAACTCCGTATAGCCCGTAAATACGGTCGGAGCGGCATTTTCAAATACATAAGTCTCGTCAGCGTCCCAGCTTGAGCCGTCAGCTCTTGCGTTTCTTGCGGTTTCCTTTTGAGTCTGCATTGCCGCATTAAAGCCGTCAATATCAACTTCCAGACCGTTTTCCTCTGCGATTTCAATTGTCAAATCAAGAGGGAAGCCGTACGTATCGTGCAGCTTGAACGCCTCATCGCCCGAAAGCTGATTTTCGCCGTTTTTCTTTGCGGTATCAATATACTGATTTAAAATAACAAGTCCGTTGTCTATTGTTGCGTCAAATTTGCCCTCTTCGATTTTGATTATCTTCTTAATATAATCTCTCTTTTCTTCAAGCTCGGGATAAGCCTGTTCCGAACAGTTTATAACCGTATCGGCAACTGTATACAAAAACGGCTCGTTTATTCCGATAAGCTTGCCGTGTCTTGCGGCACGTCTTAAAAGACGTCTTAAAACATATCCTCTGCCCTCGTTCGACGGTGTAACTCCGTCCGAAATCATCATAACCGTAGCACGTATATGGTCGGTTATAACACGCAGTGAAACGTCTTTCTTTTCGTCCTTTTTATATTCAAGCCCCGATATTTTGCAAATATGCTTCATAACGTCCTGAACGGTATCAACCTCAAACAGATTATCCACGCCCTGCATAACAACAGCAAGACGCTCAAGCCCCATTCCCGTATCAATATTCGGGTTCGGCAGAGGATTGTAATTTCCGTCCTCGTCCTTATCGAACTGCGTAAACACAAGATTCCAGACCTCCATAAATCTGTCGCAGTCACAGCCTACGCCGCACGTCGGCGAGCCGCAGCCGTATTCCTCGCCCCGGTCAAAATAAATCTCCGAGCAGGGACCGCACGGACCTGTTCCATGCTCCCAGAAGTTGTCCTCCTTGCCCAGGCGGACTATTCTTTCGGGCTTTACGCCGACTTGATTTATCCAAATATCGGCAGCCTCGTCATCGTCCTCGTAAACCGAAACCCAAAGCTTGTCCTCGGGTATCTCCATAACCTTTGTGAAAAATTCCCACGCCCATGCGGTCGCCTCCTTTTTGAAGTAATCGCCGAACGAGAAATTGCCGAGCATTTCAAAAAACGTACCGTGTCTTGCGGTTTTTCCCACGTTTTCTATATCGCCCGTTCTGATACATTTCTGACAGGTTGTAACTCTCTTTCTGGGCGGAATTTCCGCACCTGTAAACCACGGCTTAAGCGGAGCCATTCCCGAATTTATCAAAAGCAGACTTGCGTCGTTTTTAGGAATAAGCGGAAAGCTGTCAAGTCTCAGACAGTTTTTCGTTTCAAAAAAGCTTAAAAACTTTTCTCTTATTTCATTTACTCCCATATTTTTCATTGTATATGTTCCTTTCAAAAATAAAATTCACCTTAATTATATATTATCAATAATAGCATATTTGGCTTGATTTGTCAATCCCTGCGCCTTTGCTTTTATGGCTGTATTTTTTATAATTTTTTGCAAATAATAAGTTAAAATGTCGTTAAATTTTGTTGAATGTGTGGTTTGCATTACCAAACTGAACAAAATAATTCCCTGTTTTGGTATTATTTTCTCCACTATTCGCAGTGCGGTTTTTTCAAAAACCTATTGACAAACTATATTTTATACTGTATATTGTTTTAAGGGGATTAAAAATCCCCCGAAAAAAGCCGGACGGCAGCATTTGCCATATCGGGCAGTGTTACGTCACGGCGGAGAATTTATTTAAGAGAGGAAGCGTTGCAGATGCAGAATTTGCCAAAAGAACAATGGGAGGGCTTTACCCTCGGAAAATGGAGTAACGGCTCCGTTAATGTGAGAGATTTTATACAGAGAAACTATACGCCGTACGATGGAGACGGTTCGTTTTTGGAAGGACCTACGGAGGCAACGCTGTCACTTTGGAATCAGGTTTCGGAGCTTGCAAAGCAGGAGCGTGAGGCAGGCGGCGTCCTTGATATGGATACCAAAGTCGTTTCGACGCTGACTTCACACGGTCCGGGCTATCTGGATAAGGATAAGGAAAAGATTGTCGGATTTCAGACGGACAAGCCGTTCAAGCGTTCATTGCAGCCGTTCGGCGGTATCAGAATGGCACAGAATGCGTGCAAGAACTACGGCTACGAGGTTGACCCCGAAGTGGTTGAAATATTCACAAAATACAGAAAAACTCATAACCAGGGCGTATTTGACGCATACACTCCCGAAATGAGAGCGGCACGTCATGCGGCTATTATAACAGGTCTGCCCGACGCATACGGCAGAGGTCGTATCATAGGCGACTACAGAAGAGTTGCGCTTTACGGAGTTGATTATCTTATCGAGGATAAAAAGCACCAGCTTGATACATCGCTTGTTCGTATGACTTCAGTAAATATCCGTTTGAGAGAAGAGCTTTCGGAGCAGATAAGAGCATTGGGCGCATTGAAAGAAATGGCTCAGATTTACGGCTTTGATATTTCAGAACCGGCAAAGAACGCTCAGGAGGCTATTCAGTGGCTGTACTTCGGCTATCTTGCCGCAGTTAAAGACCAGAACGGTGCGGCAATGAGCTTGGGACGTACTTCAACATTTATTGATATTTATATCGAGCGTGATTTGAAGAACGGCGTAATAACGGAAAAAGAGGCGCAGGAGCTTGTAGACCACTTTATCATGAAACTTCGTCTTGTAAGATTTGCAAGAACTCCCGAATATAACGAGCTGTTCTCGGGCGACCCGACATGGGTAACGGAGTCAATCGGCGGCGTAGGCGTAGACGGCAGACACATGGTTACAAGAACATCGTTCAGATACCTTCACACACTGGAGAATATCGGAACAGCTCCCGAACCGAACATGACAATTCTTTGGTCGGTTAATCTGCCCAAAAACTTCAAGCGTTTCTGTGCGGAGACTTCAATAAAGACATCGTCAATTCAGTACGAAAACGACGACCTTATGAGAGTTACTCACGGCGACGATTACGCAATCGCTTGCTGTGTATCGTCAATGAGAATAGGTAAGGAAATGCAGTTCTTCGGTGCAAGAGCAAACCTTGCAAAGTGCTTGCTGTACGCTATTAACGGCGGTGTGGACGAGCGTCTGAAGATTCAGGTAGGTCCGAAATACAGACCTGTTGAGGGCGATTATCTTGACTATGACGACGTTATGGAAAAGTACGACGATATGATGGAATGGCTTGCGGGCTTGTATGTAAATACGCTGAACGTAATTCACTATATGCACGATAAATACTGCTATGAGAGTATTCAGATGGCTCTTCATGACAGAGATGTAAAGAGATATTTTGCAACAGGTATAGCAGGTTTGTCGGTTGTTGCCGATTCACTGAGCGCAATCAAGTATGCAAAGGTTAAGTGCATAAGAGACGAAAACGGAGTTGTTGTAGACTACGAGGTTGAGGGCGACTTCCCGAAATACGGAAACAATGACGACAGAGTTGACAGCATTGCAGTTTATATAGTAAAGACTTTCATGGATAAAATCAGAAAGCACCACACCTACAGAAAGAGTATTCCTACAATGTCGATACTGACAATCACATCGAACGTTGTATACGGCAAAAAGACAGGAAACACACCTGACGGACGTAAAGCAGGTATTCCGCTTGCTCCGGGCGCAAACCCGATGCACGGCAGAGACAGCCACGGTGCTGTAGCGTCACTTTCATCGGTTGCAAAGCTGCCGTTTAAGGACGCACAGGATGGAATTTCAAACACATTCTCAATTATCCCTAACGCACTCGGCAAGGACGAAGTGTTCATGGGCGACCTTGAAGTAGAGCTTGACAAGGGCTGCTGCGAGGATTCGATAAACGAATAATATAAGGAGGAATTAATCATGGTAACAGAACAGCAAATAGATAACTTGGTAGGACTTTTGGACGGTTACGCTGCACAGGGCGGACACCATCTTAACGTAAACGTATTCACAAGAGAAACACTTCTTGACGCTCAGAAGCACCCCGAAAAATACCCTCAGCTTACAATCAGGGTTTCGGGCTATGCCGTAAACTTCATTAAGCTTACAAAGGAACAGCAGGACGACGTTATTTCAAGAACGTTCCACGACAGAATATGATTAAAGGATATATACACTCAACCGAGAGTTTCGGCACTGTTGACGGTCCCGGAATAAGGTTTGTGATTTTTATGCAGGGCTGTCCGATGCGGTGTCTGTACTGTCACAATCCCGATACATGGGAGGTCGGAGCAGGTACGGAGACAACCGTAAATGAGCTTATATCCGAGTATGAAAAAAGCAAAGGCTTTACAAAGGGAGGCATCACCGTTACGGGCGGTGAGCCTCTTTTGCAAATTGACTTTGTGACGGAGCTGTTCAGAGAGGCAAAAAGCCGCAGTGTTCATACGTGTCTTGACACGTCGGGAATCACGTTTGACGGCGGTACGAAATTTGATGAGCTTATACGGTATACCGACCTTGTTATGCTTGATATAAAGCATATAGACAACGAACAGCATATAAAGCTTACGGGCTGTCCGAACAAGAATATCCTTTCCTTTGCCCGATACCTTGACGAGAACGGCATTCCCGTATGGATTCGTCATGTAGTCGTGCCGAATATAACCGATAATGAAGAATATCTCGCAAGGCTCGGCGAATTTATCGGAACGCTCAGAAACGTCAAAGCGCTTGACGTTCTGCCGTATCATACAATGGGAAAGGTGAAGTATGAGCAGCTTGGAATCCCGTATCCGCTTGACGGAGTTGAACCGCTTGAAAAAGAGGAAGCAATAAAGGCAAGGGGAATTATATTGGACGGGATAAGAAAATCAAGAAAACGAGGAATATAACAATGAAAACAAAACAAATAACAACAGCGGCAATCGCCGCCGCTGTTCTGTGCCTTTCGGCATACATATCAATACCACTCGGCTTTACGCCCGTTCCGCTGACGCTCCAGACATTGGCAATCGGCATGATTGCCATACTGCTTTCACCGTCGGCGTCATTCCTTACGGTGCTTGTATATATTCTTATAGGCGCAGTCGGAATCCCCGTATTTTCGGGCGGAACGGGAGGAATAGGCAAACTTGTTTCGCCGACGGGCGGATATATATTCGCATTTATAATTGCCGCACCCGTAATGTCGCTTACAAAAGGTTTTTTCACAGGACTGTTCGGCAAAATAATACATAACCGCCGCATTGCCGATATACTCGGCTACAGCGTAAACGGAATTGTTATCGGCATGACAATAATTTATTTAATCGGCAGTATATACATGAAATTCATGCTGAAAAAATCCTTTGCGGCAGTGCTCGCCGCAGCCGTTATTCCGTTCATTCCGCTTGACATCGTAAAATGTATTGCTGCGGCAATCATATGTGTACCAATATTAAAGGTCATTAAAGATTAAAAAAGAAGAAACACGCATACCAAAAAAGTGATATGCGTGTTTTTATTATGAAAGTTCTTTTAAATAAAACCTGTCCATTGTACTGTGAAGGACAAATTCGGGGCGGTCTGTTTCCTTAAAAGCTCCACGGCAGATACGCCGCCAAAGAACAGTGGATATTCATTTTTTTAATACACTTTCATTTTCACAAAAAAATGTTTTTAATGCGTCCATAGAAGTCTCATAATCGGCATTAGACTTTTTTGAAACCAAATCAGCCCACTTCATCAGTCTTTGATTCAGAGAATTAATATCTATACTTCTATTGTCTTTTAAAGCCATAGTGTCTGCTTGCATCATTCTTTTGAAAAACAAGTCCGCATTGCTTTTTATTCTTCGATACACACCCGGAAACTTTACAAATTCTCCCGAAGACAACATCATTTTTTCTTGACCTCCGGCTGAAAATTGGTCGCGTATGTGGGGGTCAACTATGCCTTGAGAAGTTAGCCATAAAGCATACCTATCATAATTTCCGCCAAAAACCTCAGGATAATTTACACAGCCAAAAACTGTATAAATTCTTTTTTCTTCAGAGGGCACATTTTTCCAAAGTTTTATCGTTGCTGAAACAGTTTCTTCAGCGGAATCGCCCGTCCACCATAAACTTTCGCCTTCTTTTAATTGACTGCGATAATACTTAGCCACAGGAGCAATCGGATTATCCATTTTTCGGAGCTTATCATAAGGAACGCTCATTTTATCAAAAATGGTTTCCCCCTGATTAAGCCGCATATCTATTAAATATCGCGGCATATGTGTTACAGCAATTCCATACAAACATTGTTCATATGGTTTTGATAAGAACTCAATAGGATTTCCCCCAAGCTTTCCAAAAGTCATATATATTCTTTCTATACCGCTAACTCTTGTTGATTCGAGTATGCTGCTGCCGGTAGAAGTCCAATGGTTTTCTTTTGTACTCTTTACCTCTACGCCATAACATTTAGCAGCAATAATATCAGGAAATTTTTGACCTGATATTTTCTCTATGGTATTTTCAAATGCGGTTCCTTTTGCAGATTCAACCAATGCCGCCTTAACATCATCTTCTAACGGATTTCCGCCTCTGACTGCATAATATGCCGGTCTTTTTAAAGCGTCTTCGTTTAGAAGACAATCCGTTTTTTTCATTAACTGCTGAAATTCTATCAGCGGAGGGTGCGGATTAACCGATACTATCATTTTTTTAACTCCTTCTTAAAATATAAGTTCCATTTTTCCGATAAATGCTTTGCTATATTATATGCAAGTACGCATGGCACGGCATTTCCAATTATTTTATATGCGTCGCTTGATGACACACTAACACTATTTCCTTTTTTAGGAATGATAAACTGATAGTCGTCCGGAAATGTTTGAATTCTTGCGCATTCCCTTACCGTTAATCTACGTTCCTGCAATCCGGAAGATAATTCATCGGTATGTGTGCCGCCATGTTCTTCACTAAGCCGCCGAAACTCTATATTTCCATGATGTTCCGAACGTATTGTAGGACTGATACAATCTAATTTAATCTCTGTTTGACCTTGGCAATGCTTCCCCATATACTTAGCTTTTGAGTATTTCATCTGTGAAATATCTTTTGATTCGTTTGGTTCTGACAGTCCATAAAATGCTTCACTGCATGTCACAGGCGGATATAATAAATTATTTTTAACCGTATATCCGTGGGTTTTGGGCGGATATGGGTCATATTCTTTCGGAATAACAGTCTTTGTCAAAGCATTAAAGGCTTTCTCTTTTAATCTTGATTTATTAAATCCAAAAAAAATCACGCGTTCTCTGGACTGAGGAACTCCGTAATCAGCGGCATGAAGTACTCTTGCAGGCACTACAATATAGCCGCCATTAGAAGCATTGGCAAAATCATGTTCAATAATTTTTTTGACATCGTCTAAATTGGTAAGTCCTTTAACGTTTTCCGCAACAAACAATGCCGGTTTTGTTATTGTCACAACTTCTCTCATCCACATATAAAGCTGTCCGCGGCTTTCAACGGAAGGTTCTCCCGCTTCTAATTTACCGCCATTATGATTTCTTTCTGAATGAAATCCCTTTCTCTTTCCGGCGACCGAAAAATCCTGACACGGAAATCCTCCCGTAACAATGTCTATTTTTGAAGGAAAAATTGATTCTCCGCTTTCAGAGCGTTTTACAAGGTCAACTATACTGTCTATATGATACACTTCTTCAGCATTGGGTATCTTAGACGAAAAATATGATACCCAAGCCTTCTTTGCGTCCGGTCTAATAT
>CAKSGG010000121.1 GCA_934454215.1 uncultured Clostridia bacterium | reverse complement strand
TATGAAATAATAACCTCGCGAAACGCGGCAAAATCAAAAATTTTGACCGTTTCGGAGAACTTGAACACCTAAATTGCGCGGTTTTCGCCGCCGACACTTTGTGCCGCCCGCCGCAGGGCAATTTGTGATATGATATGAAGCAATAATTAAAAAAACCGCAGTCCGAAAATGCTGAGTGTTTATAAGGAAGTATTCTAAAAACACAGTAAAATCGGCATTGCAAGGGCGAAAATAGGCACTGACCAAATTGGTTGGTGCCTATTTTTCTGCAATCGGCACATTGGTTTTATTGAAAAATCTTTTGTAAAATGTAATTACACAAAAACAAAGGAGGATTTTCAATGAAATCTATTTATGAAAATCTTGGCGGAACTTATAAAGCAAACGGTGATTACAGTCTGCCGACATTTGTACTACCAAAGGAAGAACCATTTGAAATTGGTGTGTGGGGACAGCGATATCTAAGACATCTGAAAGAAAATCACCGCATAATTTACTACAACTATTTAACAAAAGGCATACTTAACAAGCACATTACAGAGGTAGATATACGAGCCGAAAAAATATTTCAGCAGCTTGTGAAATCACTTGCCGAAAAAGAAAATGTTACAGAAAGTCTGAAAGCCAAAGATATGATGTTATGGGTTCAGAAGATGAATAACATCCGAAATCGAGCAAGTGAAATCGTTAACACGGAAGTGATATTTGTATGAGAAAGTATCATATTTATCTCACACCGGAAGAACGAAAACTAATAATCGAAAGCCTTATTTCAGAGAAAAACACGCTTATCTCAGCTGGCAAATATACGGACTGTATTGATGATATTCTGCTCAAAATTCTGCAAGCCAAGAAGAAAAAAGTCAAAGTAATTTATACATAATATAACGAAAAGGCACAGCCTTCGGAACAAAAGAATCCGTTGGTTGTGCCTTGTTTTGTATGAGCCGAAGTTTTCTGCTTAATCTTAGCGAGCAGTGTATTTGGATAACCACGGTTACCAAATACCTCGTTAGGGGGTGCACCCTAAGACCTTGCTGTACACTAAATGGTTTTAACTTAACTCTTATAGCTAAACGACACTGTTTTCAGCAATAGCGGTTTTTCCTATTTCCGAGATATTCAAATCTACAATTTCCTTTAGCACAAGATATGCATTTTTGAAAATCAATTGCCATTCTTCGTTTAATGGGTCGATAATTTCGTGAAAAAGTGCATTCCTTAAACGATAGACAAAACTTAAAAACCAAATTACGCTATTTTGATTTCTTGTTTCGTATAGCTTTTTATACCACGATTCTTCGCTGGCTGTCAAAACTCGATTAGGCTGTAAATCAACTTCCATATGATATTCAAAATAATTCAAAGGGTTTTGCCTTATAACTTCGTATGAATTGCGTGACCGAATCATTTCATCGTACGTTTTATTGCTATCATCCTTTGCATTAAGCGTAAATATAGACCATATAATTGAGAGTGCTCGTTTTTCCAAACTCTGAATTTTGGTTAATTGTCTTGAAGCATATGTCGTATGTTCATAATGTTCTTTGAATGCCTGAATTATACTATGACTTACTTCGCTGTTAATTTCCCTTAGAATCCAAGACAAATAGTCTTGTTCGCTTGTCTTTGGGTGCTTGCTTATGTAATCGGTTGATTGAGATAAAACATCTGAAATATTACAAGCAAATTGTACATTTTCATTATATTCTACGCCGTAATGTTTACCGAACAATCGTACGAACCCAGTAATGACGAAACTCCATTTTGTACCGCGATTTCGGTTCATCTTCATACCGACAATCAAACACTCTGATTTGTCAGGCGGAACATCACGATAAGTATACTCGAAGTCTTCGTTCGCTCTGTAAAAATCCCAAAAATAATATTCCGGATAGTTCTCCATAATCATCTTTCTGCCTTCACGATACAAAGCTTCAATATGTCCCATTATTGTATCGTCTACTATAAACTTCTTTCTGCCTTCTTGGAGGTAGAACTTATTGTAGGCATACAAATATTTGCCGTCTCCTCGAGTGTTTTGTGCTTCAGGAAACATTACTCGTAATGTAGAAATATAGGCAAACCAAGTCTTGATAAAAAGTGACACGAAATCAGCTTCAGTAACAGCCTTCCAATTCTTATATGTTTGTATCTCTGACATAGTTATACCTCCGCATTTTTACCTTTCAACCATTTCATAGCTTTTTCTTCTCCCAGCTCAATAGCAATCTCAACTGCTCGTTTTGCATTTTCAAGAAGTTGTTCAGATTGATGACGCAGGGCAAAGGATTCTTGCACTTTCGTGGCAATCTGTTTTTGTACGGATTGCTCGATTTTCGGCAAAGGCATACTCAAAAACTCGTCTTTTGTAATAGCAGTCAAAATTGTGCCCGAGCAGCGTTGCTTTAATAACGCTTGAATCGGTTTAGATTTAAACAAAACAAGAAGTGATTCCGGATTGATATAATCAGAGTCAACCACATAAAACCCTGTAGAGCACAATGCACCACTATATTCATCTGTAATTAGCGCACAACTTTGTAAGGAGCCTTCAACAGATGCAATAATAACCTGACCTGATTTTACCTTTCTACGAGCTCTTGATGGAAGATTTTTCCCAAGCACACTATCAACATCATTTATGTCACCAGAATTGCCCACGTTTGCAAGTTCGATGTAAGCATATTCAACGTCGTCTTTAGGAACAAAATTTTTATCATATAGATTACACAGGGTATATACGGTATCTTCCGTTTTCAAAGCCGCCTTATAGTCATCGTATATGGGTTGGTAGTATTCTGCGTCCAAACGACCACTTGTCAAAAAACTTTCCGAAAGAGATTTGAGCGACGTTATGATTTTAGTTGAACTTCGATCTACCATATCAATAGTGGAAACCAGCATCTTTTCGGCGTAACGGTATTTTTCTTGAGATGCTGCAATTAAATTCTCACTATTGATTATGAGATTACTTATTACTTTATAAAAAGCATCTGAAAAGGTGGGAATCGGAATTAAACACATATCTCCAACATTAAGTTTAGGTTGAGCATTGCCACTTGTTCTTCGAGCTACTAACTTTTGAGCAAGTGAGCAGTTAAGATAAGCAACTAAATAATGCTTGAAACTTTCTTGATACTTTTCTAACTTAATACCAATATTGTTTTCACTAATATTACAATAGGGTATTCGCTTATCTATACGTGCAAAATATCCAATGCTATTTCCTACTTTTGACAATACTATATCGTCCACCCTTAATGCGGAATTTTTAATACGATTATTGTCTTTTTCAGAAATATACATAATGTTTAATGTATTAACATAAAATCCACCTTTTATATTTTCAATTCTAATAAATGGAACAGGTCCCTCAGACAAATAAGATGCACTCTTTAATGTTGAACCAAAGGGGCCACTTACAACATCTTCTTTATTTAAACAAAGATGTGACATTTTTCTAATCTGTGTATCAATAGTGATAGCTCTCTTGTTGTAAAACTCTGCATCAATCCTAAAGATTGGATTCCAATTGTGAATTTCATTAAAACGAATTTCACTGCATTCCAGCCCATCCATCAAAGCCTTGTACTTGGCTTCATTAAAAGGTTTAACAGATGGGCTCATTGAAAAAAACTTAAACCTTCTTTTTTCGCAAATTCTATAAAGGCTTCTGCGATACCGTCTTCTGTCATTCCATCGTGATTGTATAAGTCGTGGTCAACAATAAAGTGATTATGGTGATCGAGTAGAATTTCGCCGTTTTCATTTTTTACATAGATTTTTTCACCGGAATTATCCTTGCTTGGCTTTTGCATTGTTGCAAAGAAAATAGGATAATCTTCTTTTTTAGGGCATAGCTCATCATCCCATTTCTGCACAAACAAAACCGAGGTTTTAGTTCCAGTATGGGGTTTAAAAACATTTCCGTGCAAACCTACGACAGCAAGAATACGGCAACGTTCAGCGATAAATTCACGAATATACTTATCACTGGAATTGTTAAAACGACCTTGTGGGAGAACAACAGCCATTCTTCCGCCCGGCTTCAAGAAGTTTAGGTTGCGTTCAATAAACAGAATATCTCTGCCAACTTTTTTCTGCCATTTGCCTTTATCGTTCTTTGCAAGTTCGTAATGGGAAAGAATAGTTTGCTCTTTGATATCTCCTGCGAATGGTGGGTTTGCCATTACAAGGTCAAAATTGAACTTGCTAAAATCACTGCTGCCCTTTGGCTGCAGCTTTTTCAACTTTTTAAAACCTTCATTATATGTATCGTTCCAGTCTTCTTGCTTTGTTACCTCATTCCAGCGAGAGTAATCGAGTGTATTTAAATGTAAAACATTAGTCTGCCCATCACCAGCAATAAGATTAAGGGTGCGAGCTACACGCACAGTTTTTTCGTCAAAATCAATCGCAAATACATTATCACGTACAAAGTCTCTTTCGTCATTTGTTCTTTCTGAAGCGGTGAAATCTTCGCCAGGTTCAAGACCTTTAGAAAGACGAATTTCTTTCCATACCTTAAAAATGCTGTGAACAGTAAAGCCGGAGCTACCGCAAGCAGTGTCAATAATTTTATCATTGATTGTTGGATTCATCATTTTTACGCACATATCAATGACATAACGAGGTGTAAAATATTGCCCTTTTTCACCTTTTTGCGCTTTGCTCATCAAATATTCAAAGGCATCATCAACAACATCCAAGTTGTTATTAAAAAGCTTAATATCTTGTAAAGTTGATACACAAACTGCAAGGTGAGAAGGAGAGAGTAGTATTTTACTTTCTTCAGCAAACACACCTTCCCACTTCTTTTTTGCATCGTCAAACAGGCCTTGGATTTTTTCTTTCAATTCAAAGTCAGTATCACCACTATTACGGAATTTTAAATATGCCGTTTTATCGTTGGCGCAAATCAGCTCGTCATACAATTTTGCAAAAATGAGCTTGAATATTTCCTCGAAAGAATCTACGCCGGCACTTGCAAGCACTTCATCTTCCATTTCTTTTATAAGATTTCTAAGAGAACGTTTCTCTTTACTGATTTTATCTCTGCTGCGTAAATCGTCATAAGTGTATTTCTCACTTAAAATCTCTGATAATTTTTGATTAGCTTGCGGAATATCACTAATCATTTCAAAGAAGTTTGGATCTTTGCGGTTATAGCAGGAAACCTGCTCACCGTTTGTCCAAACGCCAATAGGTGCACCTGTTGCATTGCAGTATGATTTGAGTTGTTCTTTTCCGTCAGTTAATTTAGGCTTTTTAAGTTCAACAATTATATACGGAACCATAGGACGGTCTTTGTCCATAATTGTAATATCTGCACGCTTAACTTCACGTCCAAAATGTATAGGTGTTTCAAGCTGAATACGACTGGTTGGATAACCATAATCGTGTACTAATTTCCAAATATATAATTGACGAATCGCTTCTTCCGGTGTTAATTTAATATCTTTTTCTCGAACAAGGCATTTGAAATAAGGAACTTCTTTCCCTTTTATATTTTTAGTAAATATCCCTTTTTCAATGGTTGTGATTGCTTCGGAAGAAAACAATGTATCATCATAAGACGTGTTTTTGAAAAGTTCATTTAATTTCATTATATATCCGCTCCAGTCTTTTTTAATTCTAAATAACGCTTATAGGAAATAACAACATTCTGTGGTTTATTTTGTTTTTGCACAATTAAAACTTTATCGTTATCAGCTACTTCTTTGAAAATTTTTGACGCTTGCCCTTTCAAGAACGGCGTAACCGATTCATAATCAGGCAATACAGGCTTTTTTTGAGACAATCGCTACGCCTCCTTTAAACTATTTATATTAGTGTATAATACCACAAAGTCATTACTTTTGTCAATATAAAAGTAATGACTTTATGGATGAACCTTGCTCTCTTATATTTAAATGATATGCTTCAACACGCTGAGGTGTCGTCAAATGGCGACACCTCACTACGAATTTGAAAATAGCTATTGAAATTCAGAATTAAATGATGTAGACTTGTAATATCAAATGAATATTTACGATTTCTAATCGAGCAAGCGGAGATAGTTTTTAAGAAACTAAGCTACCAAGCGCCGTACGAAACCGGATATACGAAGGGATAATTGTACCCTTTTGTGTATCTGTTTCTGCGGTGCTTTTTTGTTGCTCGATTTTGTTTCGTACAGTGTTAGGGCCTTTCCTGCTTGTTCGGGAAAGGACCTTTTTGTGTTTTTTAATGCATTATAACGAACTGATTTTGAAATATCCTTGAAGGAAAATATTATTTTTTGAAAATGAGAATATGTGATTCTCTTTCAGGTCTTAGGGTGTCCCTAAAGAATAAAATTACCGTTTGGATATACAAACGGTCTGCTCGCTAAGATTGAACATAATAGAATTTCGATTTAGATTTCCGAGAGATTTTTTCGGGGATCTTTTTTTATTTCACGCAAAAAATTGAAAGTTTTTAGAAAAACACCCTGACTATTTCCTCTCACAGTTCAAACAAATGAGAGGAATTTTTTTAGTTTGTGGTTATTTTGGGTGTGCATTTTGGCACCCTTTGTCCAAATGAGTAGAGAGGCAAATATTAAAAAATATAAATTTTTCAACCCCCAAAAAAGCGTTCCCGCTTCTAACAAGTGAAGGGGTAATAAAAAAATATTTGGCAGGGGTTAATTTTTGACCGTTTTCGTTGCCTACCAAGTGAAAGGAGTTTTTATAATGTCGAGATTATCAAAGAAAGCAAAACAAGAATGGGCGTTCTTCCTAAGTCCCATCACCGACAGAAGAACTTACAACAATCTATGCCGTAAATGCTTAAACCAATGCAAACAAAGCTTTCGAGCGGTTGTTGTCAGTTGTCCAAAATATCATTCCAAAAGAGGTGTCAAAAACGCACCCAACGGCAACGATTTTAACGACACAGGATAAGGCAAGGAATTACACTTATTCAAAAATCAAACGGCTTACAGAGGGAAAAATCAGAAAAATTAGCACCTTTTTCATACAGAAAAAGTGTGACTATAGGTTGGAAGTTAATTTCGGAAAAAACAACACAGAAACCCTTCCCCTATAACTATATAAATAAATATATATTCTCTCTACCAGCCGGAAAAGAAATTACTGATTAAGAGAAAGGAAACATTATGATAGCAAATAAAGTATATAGCTGTGCAGAAATGCGTGAGGAAAGAATTTACACGGGAGATTACAGATTTATAGACAAAGAAGGTGAATATATCGCCACATTGATAATGCGAGCAGAAGCCGGTTCAGGAATGCTCCGCCTATTCTTCCGGCTGGTAAACGGAAATAAAATCATCACTCCGGTGTTCTGGTGGCAGAAATATCTTGGATTTTATGACATAGATAACGGAACAAAATTAAAGCTCATATACGAGAAAAATACCAAAGGCATTTATCTGAAAGCCGTAGAGATTTTGAGCTAAAGAGAGGTACTTACAATGACAGAAAGAATTGAAAAGATAAAAATAGACGCCCTTATCCCCTTCGAAAATCATCCGTTCAAGGAAAGAACCGGCGAGGAACAAGCGGAACTTGTGGAGAGTATTCGTACAACAGGTATGTTGGTGCCGGTAATTGTCCGCCCGCTTTTAAGGGGCAAATATGAAATCATCAGCGGACACAGACGAGTGGCAGCTTGTAGGGAGTTGGGCGTTGATACCATTCCCGCAATAGTAAAGGAACTCACAAAAGAAGAAGCGGTTATCACAATGGTGGACGCAAATTTACAAAGAGAAAATCTGCTACCCAGTGAAAAAGCTTTTGCTTACAAGATGAAAGCTGCGGCGATGAAGGCACAAGGAAAAAGGACGGATTTAACTTCGTCGCAAGTTGCGACAAAGTCGGATACTGCAACTACAATCGGTCAGCAATTAGGCGAAAGCCGTGACCAAGTTTACCGATATATCCGTCTTACTTACCTCATCCCCGAACTGCTAAAAATGGTGGACGAACAGAGGATAGCGTTTACTCCTGCTGTTGAAATTTCATATTTACCCGAAAGAGAACAACGAGTCTTGATTGATGAAATTGAATATACCGACGCTACTCCGTCACTCTCACAGGCTCAGCGTTTGCGAAAATTCAGCAACCAAGGAAGATTGTCTGTTGACACGGTATTTGCTGTGTTAAGTGAGGAAAAGCCAAACCAAAAGGAACAAGTCAAATTTATGACGGAGGATATACGAAAGTATTTCCCAAAGAATTATTCCAACAAAGATATGCAGAAAACAATCATAAAACTATTGGAGAACTGGCAGAGAAAACGAGAACGCAACGCAAGGGAGGAACGATGATGAATGACAAATTTATTGGATTAGAACATAGTGATATATTTCCGTTTCAATATGAAGCCAACAAACCTACTATCCATAAAATCGGCGGCAGATATTTTGAAGTAAGCTCCCGCTTTGATGATAAAGGAACGGAAAGTGTTCTGCATCAGTTTATCGAACTATTAAAGCAGGAAAATCTCATATAAGCAAAATTACACATTCGACAACAATGGCGTTGCAGTATATACTTGCATTATCTTGCAATGCCCGGTTGTCGGAAAGGAGCATTTAATTATGACAACTAAAAACAATAATAACGGGCAGGAAAAAGAGAAAATAACAGCACTCTATTGCCGCTTATCTGTTGACGATGATAAAAAGGATATGGAATCCAACAGCATAACCAATCAAAAGGAAATTCTTTTGGATTATGCTAAGAAACACGGATATTTACATCCGCAATTCTTTGTGGATGACGGCGTAAGTGGGACCACCTTTAATCGTCCGGATTTTCAGCGTATGCAGCGAATGGTAGAGAATGGCGAAGTCGGAGCAATCATCGTAAAAGATGTTTCCCGTTTCGGTCGTGAGCAAGTGGAAATGGGCAGATTGACACAGGTTGTTTATCCGTCATTAGGCGTTACCTTTATCGCCATTCAGGAAAATGTAAACAGCACCACCGGAGAGGGTATGGAAATGCTTCCGTTTTACAGTATTTTCAACGAATGGTATGCAGCGCAGACAAGCAAGAAAATTCGTGCAGTCAACGAACTCAAGGCTTCACAAGGAAAAAGAGTATCCGCAACAGTTCTCTTTGGTTACAAAAAGATTGAAGGAAACAAAGAACAATGGTATATTGATGAGCCTGCAGCAGAAGTTGTTCGTAAGATTTTTAATTTATGTTTAGCAGGCAAAGGACCATTGCAGATAGCTAAACAGCTTGAAAAAGAGAAAGTGCTTGTACCGTCTGCATATTATGATTCGATAGGCAGAAAGCACAGTAATCCAACTCCGGCTAATGTGTACGGATGGGACTGCACAACGATAAGAAATATTCTTGAAAATCAGCAATACACAGGATGTACTGTAAACGGAAAGTCCAGTACCGTCAGCTACAAGGTGCATAAAAAAGTTCATAAGCCAAAAGAGGAGTACCAGATTATCTTCAACACTCAAGAAGCAATCATTGATGAGCAGATATGGCTGAGAGTTCAGGAACTGCGAAAAAACAAGCGAAGAAATACGGCAACAGGCAGACAGAGCTTATTTGCGGGATTGCTGTTCTGTGCTGATTGCGGCTCCAAGCTTCATTTTTGTGCGGCAAAATCTTTGAAACGAAATCAGGAATTTTACCGCTGTGCCAACTATAAAGACGGCAGAGGTTCCTGCACAATCCATTATATCCGTGATGTGGTTTTGCAACAGATTGTGCTTGATGAAATATCGGCTTTGGCGGATTTCGTTCGTTGCTATGGTTCGGTATTCCGTATAATTCAGCAGAACAAACAATCCTCATTACACAAAAAGAGAGTTCACGAATTAACGCAAACTCTCGAAAACAGTAAAAAACGTATTGCAGATCTGGACAAGCTTTTCACTCGTATCTATGAAGACAATGTAATCGGCAAGCTACCTGATGACAGGTATTCCAAAATGGCTGTTGCATACGAAAAGGAGCAAAAGGAATTGGAATTGCTTATATCCGATTGCGAGAAAGAACTTCGTGACGCTGAGAAAAAGACGGTGGATATGAAAACCTTGTATCAAGGCTTAATGGAATTCACAGAGATTAAAGAGCTTACGCCCACGATTGTAAACAAGCTGATAAAACGAATAGAGATTCATAATCCCGAAAAGAAACACGCTCACAATTCCGTAAAGGTTGATATTACCTTTACCGCTATTGGTCTATTTCAAAACCCGGACGAGGCAGAACTTAAAAAGCTTATGCAGGCAGTTAAAGAAAATTCTAGTGAATACAAACAAATATCTGCATAAAAGCAAACGGAGTAACACCCCGAAAAGTGTTACTCCATCTACATTTCAAAAAACTTCCTTA
>CAKSGG010000120.1 GCA_934454215.1 uncultured Clostridia bacterium | reverse complement strand
AGGTGTAATACAATGGCCGCAAGCTATAAAAAATTATTCAAGCTTTTAATCGACCGTGATATGAAAAAGAAAGAACTTGCCGAAAAAGCCGGCATCAGCATCGCCACAATCACCAAAATGGGCAAAGACGGTGCCGTCGTATCAAGCGAAGTTCTTGTAAAGATATGCTCAGCCCTTGAATGTAAGATGGATGATATTGTTGAAATAGTGCCGGATAATCAGTGAACAGGGGAATGTGATATGAAAAGTAAAAAAACGATTAAATATATTGACCTGTTCGCCGGTTTAGGCGGCATAAGACTTGGTTTTAAGCAGGCGTTTGAAGAAGCGGGATTTGAAACCAACTGTGTCCTAACAGCAGAAATAAAGACTGCAGCAGTAAAGGCTCTGACTACAAATTTTGGTATGCGCACAATCCAGGGAGATGTTACCACAATTGACAGTAGCGCAATTCCTGATTTTGATTTTCTGTTAGCAGGATTCCCTTGTCAGGCATTCAGTGTAGCAGGCAAACAGCGCGGTTTTCTAGATACAAGAGGAACATTATTCTTTGAGGTAGAGAGAATTTTACGCGAGAAGAGCCCCTACGGCTTCATTCTGGAAAATGTAGAGGGGTTAGTTACACATGATCGCGAAAAACCTCACGATAAAATCGGAAGAACACTTAGTACGATTCTCTATAAATTGGAAACAGAGTTGGGTTATCAGGTGTCTTGGAAGGTACTAGATGCACAGAAGTTTGGATTGGCTCAAAGTAGAAATAGAATTTACATTGTTGGAACGAAAAATGAGAAGATTTCATTGACGGGGTTTAAAACTGTAAAAAAAGTATTTCGTGATGTTATGGAAACCGGTTTAGAAACCGAAAAGAGCCGTTTTACCAAATTGTTATTTGATAAATACAAACCCGAAGAATTATATGGGAAAGCCATAAAAGATAAGCGCGGAGGCATAGATAATATTCACAGTTGGGATGTAGAACTTCGAGGTCATGTTACAGATCAAGAAAAAGAGCTACTAAACACTTTGTTAAAAGAGCGTCGAAAGAAACATTGGGCAGCCGTTATCGGAATTGATTGGATGGATGGCATGCCACTAACGACTGATCAAATCCGCACATTTTACGATTCGGAAAACCTTCAAGAAATGTTGGATGATTTGGTTGAAAAGGGCTATCTCGTGTTGGAGCATCCTAAGAAGAAGGTAGCTATTGTAGACGAGGAGAATAATCGATCTGCCTTTGAGCGTATTCCGGACACTACGAAACCACAAGGATACAATATCGTATCTGGAAAACTGAGCTTTGATTTCACGCGCATTCTTTCTCCCGATAATGTAACACCAACTCTTGTAGCGATGGACATGGCAACTCTAGGTGTCATTGATAATGGCGGACTTCGTCACTTGTCTTTACGTGAAGGACTGAGATTGTTTGGCTATCCCGACTCATACTCACTAGATGATTTCACAAAGACGCAAAAAGGCCTGGATTGGGGATATGATTTATTAGGCAATACGGTGTGTGTTCCTGTTATTAAGAGCATTGCTGATAGATTAGTTGATGCGTATAGGAGGGCAGAAAATGAATAAGCCAACAAATATTACCTATGACGAATTAGTCAAAACTATTACTATGTTTTGGATAGACAATGCATTGGAAGAGTCTATCAATGCAGAAGTAGAAAAATTTGTTACCGAACTTGAAACAAAATTAACCAAGATCGGCACCAAGGAAGGATTACGCGATTATATCCGCTCGGATAAAGCTTCTCTTGGCAATATACTCGGTCTTATGGAAGTGTCGGAAGAAAAATTTAAACGTATTATTTCTATGCTTCGTCGAGATAGAAAGTATGTCTTTTCAACCGAATGGTCTTTGGATAAAACAAGAAGCGTTCTTTTAGACCAAGAAAGCTTTATGGATGATGTGTGCGAGCTTTTGTTGAATGGCGCCAATTCAGATCGTTTCAAAAGAAAAATTCCCGATTTTTATAGAAAAGGATTTGTGATTGATGATTCTATTCTTTCACGGTTATCTGACCGAACGGAATTAGCTCGTTTGGCTAAGAAGCAGCTTGATGTCAAGTACAATAACAGCGTTGCAAACGCTGTGGCAAGAAGAATAGAAGAAACAGTGAAATTTACATGCGATCTCGAAGGGCTTACATTGGTTAGGAACAAAGAAGTCGAAATGTTAGGAAAATCGTATTGTATTGCTATACCGAATGCGCATGATCCGTGCGTATTGATTGACTACTCTTATAATATAACGACTTCAAGCACACAGAGCCGATATGCAGAAAAGGTAAAAACTACACAGGAACTTATATCAAACTCTGGAAAGAAAATTATTACCATTAACGTGATAGAAGGCGCTGGATGGGTAGGAAGACAATCAGATTTACGGCAAATATATGATTGTTCTGATTACACTTTAAATATCGCAAACATTGGTCTTATTGATCAAATAATTCGATTTGCATTGGAGGGATTAAACAATGACTGCTGCTGAAAGAAAACAAGCTATTGCTGACTATATTGCGAGAACCGAACCGGCTATGACTGGTATTAAAATTATGTATCATGGTGAAAGAAAGACTTTCCCGGCATATTTAATACCTTTGGACCTTTTGGTGTATAACCCCTATAATGGAAGAATCGGTAGTGTTGTCAAGTCCTACGAAAGACAAAATCACAAAATCAACAACGAAAATTCTGAGGACATTCTTTTGATTGAAAAATTCCTGTGGGAATCTAAAATTGAGGCAAATAAAAAAACAATGCAGAGCTTGTTGGATGATCATCAAGAGAAATATGGTATAATAACTGCAGAAGGCGTAATTATTGATGGTAATAGACGTGCCAGTTTACTGAATCGAATTCGCAAAGATGATTCTATTGATCCTATGAAGAAGCGGCATTGTGACTTTTTCTTGGCAATCGTCTTACCCATTGATGCTGACAAAAAGGAAATATTACGTCTGGAAACTACTTATCAGATGGGTGAAGACGCAAAAGTTGATTATAATCCTATTGAAAAATATTTAAAATGTCAGGATCTGCAGGACGCCGGCTTTACAGCCAAGGAAATCGCTCGCTTTATGGGTGATACGGAAACGAATGTCAAAATGTATTTGGCAGTTCTTCAGTTGATGAATGAATACTTGGAGAATTATGGTTATACGGGCATGTACACCGTTTTACCAAGTACAAACGAAGACTCGTTCCAAAAGTTGCATGGTGCATTAAAAGGATATAGAGCAGGTAATGTTTCTTGTATGTGGGATTATGATCCTGAAGTTGACACTAATGACTTGAAACTGATAGCGTTTGATTACATACGTGCCGGTTTTGATCAGACAAGATTTAGAGATATTATTAGAAAGCCGACTTCCTCTACTCCTGCAGCTAGTTTTTTTGGATGTAAGGACATTTGGGAGACTTTCCGCGACCGTCACTTCTCGCAGATAGATCCTGTAACAGATGCAGAAGAAAGCGTTGAATCTATTTTGCAGGGGGCAAATCCAGAGGACGATGTTGCTCGATTGCTTCGCAAACGTGACAACGCTTGGAAGAGAGGGGTGCATGCCTCCATCGAGGAGAACTTTGGGAAAAGCAGCGAGAAGTTGCGTAACAAGCAAGAGGCAGATAACCCACTAAAATTGTTACAAAAAGCTCTGGATACTTTATATGATGTAGATACCACGCAACAGACGTTTTTGGAAGATCCTCAAGTTTTGGATTGCATTAGAGAGATCGGGAAAGTTGTTTGGGAATATAAGAAGTTGTTGGAGAAATGATGAAAAAGATTTCTATTGAGACTGTTACATCAGGTGTATGTATTACTGGAGATATCTCTGCCGTTTTATCAAACAGAAGAGCTAGTCGGCTTCTCAAAGATACGCTTGATTGTGAAATTCTTGAATCAAAGATCATGATCAAGAATGTTGTCGACTTAAATCATTGCCTAAATAGATTAAACCAAATTGCTCAACTATGCGGGTGTCAGGTTTACTACTCGGATAAAACAGATGAGGCTGTCGATAGATTCTTAGAAGAAGAACAAAAATTTGCAGAGTTTTCTGAGAAAGCTTTATCTATTCGTAATAATGAGTGTAATTTGCAGGATCTTCACGAGTTTAAGGACGCACTAATAGAATTTTTGCCTACCAGGACACTTTATGATTTACAACTTCTGTCAGCTTATCATTTGGCTTTTTCTCAAAATGCATGTAACTTTTCGGTTCCTGGGGCGGGAAAAACAAGTGTAGTTTATGGTGCATATGCATATTTGAAAAACTTGCCCAAAGATCATATCAAAAAAGTCGATCTTTTGTTGATCATTGGCCCGCTTGCTTCGTTTGCTCCATGGGAGTTGGAGTACAAAGAGTGCTTTGGAGTTCCTGCTACTTCTAAGAGGTTAACAGGACAAATGTCCCTTGAAAGCAAAAAGCAATATCTTTATGATGATAATCCAGCAGAGATAACGTTATTATCGTATCATTCTGTTGCATCGTTGGTGTCAGAGCTGCGGCATTTTTTGCGTCAACATAAGGTAATGGTTATACTTGATGAGGCACATAAAATAAAAAACACTCATGGTGGAGAACAAGCTCAGGCCGTTTTGTCTTTGGCATCTGAATGCTCGTCACGAGTAGTATTAACCGGAACACCTGCTCCGAATGGATATGAGGATCTGTACAATCTGTTCAAGTTCATTTGGCCGTCAAAGAAGGTTATTCGATTTCAGCCCGGTCAATTAAGAGACATGTCCAAGAATGCGAATGATTACCGTGTAGAGACTCTAGTCAATCAGATTTCGCCTTATTTTATGAGAGTAAAGAAATCTGATCTTAATATTCCGGCACCTACCATACATCCTCCTATTCGCGTGAAAATGCACGATTCTCAGAGACGAATATATGACTTTATTGAAAGCAAGTATATGCAGGATATTTCGGAAGAGGATAGTAGATTTAAATCCTCGATTGTTAAGGCCCGAATGATTAGATTGATGCAAGCAGCAACGAACCCTTTGTTGTTAAAACAGCCGCTAAAAGAATTTGCACAAGCAGAAGGTATAGATTTAAGCGGAGTGTCGGAAGATGATGGTGTATTGCAAGCAGTACTTAAGTACTCTGAGGCAGAGGTGCCTGCTAAATTTGAAGCAGCTCTAGATTTAATACGTAGCATTATTTCAAATAACGGCAAAGTTGTTGTATGGGCATGTTACATTCGTACTATAGAGATGTTCAGCACGTTTCTGGCAGAAAAAGGTATAAAAAACAAAATACTATACGGTGCTACTCCGGTTGCATCCGATGATATGACGCCGGAAAGTGAAGAGTATGAGTTTACACGCGAAGCAATCGTAAAGGAATTCAATGATTTATCGTCTGGATTGAATGTGGTGATAGCTAATCCTTTTGCTGTCGCAGAATCAATTTCGCTCCACAAAGCTTGTCATAACGCAATATATATCGAAAGATCATTTAATGCAGCTCATTTCATTCAATCAAAAGATCGCATACATCGATACGGTTTGCCTGCGGGAACAATTACAAACTACTATTATCTTGTCTCCGAAGATTCTATTGATGAAACAATTGATGAGCGATTAACGATCAAAGAAAACAGACTTATTGAAATCATGGAAAGTATGCCAATTCCGCTGTTTTCTAATGTGATTGGCGAGGGCGGCGATGAAGATGTAAAGGCGGTGCTAAAAGACTATGCAAAAAGAATTAAGACAACATAATTCTATTGGAAACGCCGAGGGAATTAACAAATTCTTAAGTCTTGTTTTTGATGACCAAGTTTCTGCAGTTGAGACACTTAATCATTCATTTCGATATCATTCGTTGGCTCAATTCAACTGTTATTTGGCACTGTTGCTATTTCAGGAGCTAAATATATTAAAAATAAAGAAAGGGCAGATATCCCTTACGGAAATCGGCAATCAAATAGCAAATCTATCGATGGAACAAAGAAATGACAAGATTTTCGTTGCGATTCTAGATTTACTACTGCATGAAAAGCTCATCAATTGCGATAGAATAACTGTTGATTCTGTAACTGGAAAGCTTAAGATACCAATAAACGCTTTTTCATTATCAGCGGCAGTCTACAGAAATTACTTGTATTCTTGTGGATGTTTTTTCAAATCTAACTCTTTTTTCGTTTTTACAAATGACAGATTAAGAGAACAGGTTGAAGAGAAAATTGCGTACGAAAACAGAAAAATCTCACAGGAAGAACTGCTGAGAACATTGCAAAAACAGCAAGAAGATGGAGAAAAAGGCGAAATTTATGTGGTTGAATATGAAAAACGGAGACTGAAAAGAGAAAATATGTCCCCTAAAAGAATTTCAACTATTGATGCTGGGGCAGGTTATGATATTCTGTCTTATCAAGGCACTAATTCATTGCAGTATGATCGATATATTGAGGTGAAATCTTTTCGAGGGAATCCTCATTTTTATTGGTCATCAAATGAAAAAAGTGTAGCAGAAGCATTAGGAAATAATTATTTTTTGTATCTAGTAGATCTTGATAGCCTTGAAAAAAACGCAACCGAATATGTTCCATTTATTATTTCCAATCCAGCAGAAGAATTGTTTGGAAGTCAATGGCTGATAGAACCTAACTCGTATAAAATCACCCATCTTGCATAAAAATTCAGGAGTTGTTTTATGGACATAAACAAAATTAAATTTCAGGATCTTGATCGTGCAAATGTGCTTGTAGATACATGTATCTTCTAAATATTGCTGAAATTCCAACATAAGGAAGTTTATATAAAACCTCCCTGCTTAAGTTAGAGGCTGTTCCTGCCTCATATCAAGAAGGCAACCGATAGAAAGAATAAAAATACCTGCTTGTGTTTGTATTTATGCCACGTTGTCAAGTGGATCACATCTACGGAAATTCCGCAATACAATTTCTGCCCAGCTAATGAGGCGGTATTGAAAAGAATTGTTGAGGTTTATAGTGTAAATGAAGTAGTACACTACTCCATGTTTCTTGTGGTTAAATCGGGGTCAGTAACAAAAAAAGATTTGCAGGTCGCACAGGACTTGCTCGATACGCTTATAGCGCATAAGGATAGTTGTGTTGGCATGGCGGCGAATATGATCGGTGTCCGCAAGCGGATTATTGTGTTTGATAATGAAGGAACATATATGATTATGTTCAATCCTGAGATTATCAAAAAATCAGGACCGTATGATACAGAAGAAGGTTGTCTTTCCTTGCTCGGAGACCCCCGCAAATGCAAACGCTATCAGACGATTAGAGTGCAGTTGCAAACTGACGAATTCAAAACCCGCATCAAAACCTTTACTGGTTAAACTGCGTAGATTATTCAGCATGAAATCGACCATTGTAATGATATATTGATTTAAATATTGGGAGGCTAACCTATGCAACTTAAAATTTTTGATTTCGATTATTATAATCATGATCTTGCTTCGCAGAAAATCAAAGATCAACTGGAAACAGTATTGAAAAATAAAGAAGGATTGTGGTTATATAGAGAACCAGAAATCAAAACAGATGGCAATGATTATCCATCATTTACGATTGTATCAAGTGATATGGGACTTGTCTTTGTGCGCGTGTATGATTATACAGAAGAGGTGTTATCGTGCGTAGATAATAAATTTTGGACAATTAATGGTCAGAATGTTAGAAGTGAATGCATACGTTTTAGAAATTATGTTCATAAAATAGTTTCTAAAATTGAAGATCCGATGGTTGAGTTCGAAAAACAAATTCCTATAAGAACTTATTATGTATTTCCTTATATTGAAAACCGCGTACATTTTAGCAATATCGGGTTGAAAGAAAACGAAGTCCTTGTTTGTGCACAAGAAAATATTCAACTTACGCCCACTAGTGAGGTATTGACAGAAAATGATTATAAGTGCCTTGTAAGTATTATCCAGAATGCAAATATCATTAATAAATCTACAAACATTTATGTTGAAGAACCTGCTCAAAACATCTCTGAGGCTATTGTTTTAAACGATAAACGGATAGCACTTTTTGATTATGATCAAATGACTGCTAGTTTGACTATTACAGCCGATAAATCCGAGAGAATACGTGGCTTGGCTGGAAGCGGAAAAACTGTTTTACTTGCGATGAAAGCAGCTAGACTTCATAAACGCTTTCCTGATAAAAAGATTGCATTTGTGTTTTATACCAAATCTTTGTATAATCAAGCTACTAATCTTATAAGGAAATATTACAATCAAATTGCAGATGATGAACCTAATTGGGATAATCTATTAGTTCTGCATTCATGGGGTGGTCAAACTGTTGGAAATGGGTTTTATTATTCGGTTTGTAAAGCCTGTGGCTTACCTCCAAAAACTTTACGTCAAGGTACTTTGGCGGATCACTGTAAAGAACTTTTAGAATCAAATATGCTTAAAGAAATATATGATTTTGTGTTGATTGACGAAGCACAAGATTTTCCACTGGAATTCTTTTTGTTGGTACAGAGAGTTGCAAAATTTCCTAAAAAAGTTGTTGTAGCATACGATGAACTTCAAACTACTAACGATATTGTAATACCTGAGTTTGAAGAGTTATTTGGCGAAACGGATGGAAAACCTAATATTATTTTGGAGCCACAACATGATTACATTCTAAAAAAATCATATAGAAACACATTGGAAGTACTGATAACTGCTTTTGCTTTTGGTTTTGGTTTTTATAAAGATTTAACTCAGATCATTCAAGATAAAACTACATGGGAAGCTCTTGGATTTGAAACGGATTCGGTTCTCGAGCCAGGAAATAGAGTCACAGTGCATCGACCTGCAAAAAATAGTCCAAATTCTGTAACAAGCATATATTCTAAAGAAATGCCGGTTCAACATTTTATATTAGACAATGATGAAACTGTTGCTTTAGAGGCATCCAAAAAAATCAAGTATTTAATTGTTGAAGAAAATGTCAAGCCAACAGATATCCTTGTAATTGATATAAAAATGAACAAATCAAATATGTTAAACAAGATACAGGGATATTTGATGGAGGAGGAAATTGAATCTCATATTCCTGGTGTTGTTACCGATGCACGTGAGTTTTTCCAAGACGATAAAGTTACACTAAGTACGCCAAGAAACGCCAAAGGCAATGAGGTTCCCATTGTGTTTGTTGTTGGATGTGAGGATATATACTCCAAATTAGATATGTCACACAAAAGACAGTCACGAAATTTTATGTTTATATCTATCACTCGTTCTAAAGGTTGGGTGTATCTTTATGCGTCTGGCAGGGTAAAAACTGTTTTTCAAAAAGAGTTTCGAGATATTGAAAAGAACTGCCCAGAAATGATTTTTGAGTATCCGTCAGAAGAAACAATTAATACCTTGGCAAAAATAGATTTCCTTACAAAAAATCCAAAAGCCAAAAGCTATGATTCGAGTATTATGGCAAAGATCAAACAAGCATTGGCATCTGGAGATGGAGAGATTCTCAAGCAATTGATAGAACTTGATCCATCGTTGAAAGATTCCCTTAAAGCTTTATTGGGGGATTAATATGGATGCATATAATGCCATAAAACAAGATATCACTTCCTTTATTAGAACTTGGATTAAAACAGGAATCATTGTTAATCCACAAGTCGGCGGGGACTTTTTCTCTAACAAAGATGTAATCAGTAGCAAGTATAGTTTTTTTCGAGATGAAGAGGATTATATATCGAATTTTGCGGAGTCCTATGAAAATGGCAGGTATCTTTGTGCATTATCGGATGGTTCTTTCTTTCAAATAAATTATTTGTTTGAACATCATTCCAAGAGAAAACAATATATATCCAAAGCAAGTCTGTCATATTTACCGTGTGTTACTGATGGGGCATATGCGAACGACTATATTCGCATGGATTATGATGCTGAAAACCAAAACTATTTTCACCCAGCGGCTCATTTGCATGTCGGATTTAAAGGGAATTTTAGGCTCGCCGCAGATGAACTTTTGTGTTTTTCAGAGTTCTTTAAATTTATAATGTATCTTTATTATCCTGATATATATTTGAAACTTGAAAAGAAAGAGGATATAAAGCACACTCCTATGGAAGAGGAAGGAAAATATACAAAAAACATTCCTATTTCAAAAGAACTCAAGGAATTTGTTTATTTTACAGCCAGCCAAATTCAATAAATTACTGGACTTCTGCGAACTCCTGTGGTACTGTTGTGTACTGCAAAGGAGGTGCGGATATGGCACAGATGAGTTTAGAAGAATTGTACCGAGGAGAAAGTGCGGGAGAAAAGTACGGTATCTTGGGAGAAGTTATGAAAGACTTCCTCCAAAATGGGCGTCCGTCGGAATACGACGAGCGTACTTGGCTTGAAATGCTGCTTGTCAAGCA
>CAKSGG010000119.1 GCA_934454215.1 uncultured Clostridia bacterium | reverse complement strand
CCTTTTCCGTTCATAGAAACAAAACCGTCACGGCGCAGCTTGGCAAGTCCTGTCGCACCGTTTGAGTACATTCCGTTAAGAGTCCACGGCTGTCTGTGTTTGAGCTTTTCATCTCCACCGAATGCAGCATAATAAATCCAAAGCTCATCACCGTGTATAATAAGCGTACCGCCCACCGACTGAACATAACCCCTGTCCCAGCTGCCTTTGCAAAGTGAAGCGTCTATTATGCTTTCTCTGCTCGGGCGCGAAAAGTTATACCCGTCACGGCTGTATACAGGCATAAGCTCCGTTATTTTCGGAATACCGTATTCCTCGCAAAGCACATTGATCGGACCGTATAATATCTGAAATAATCCCACCATTATGCTCTCATATCCAACACAGTCAACATTGTATAATTCCGGATTGTCACGAACATAGCCAATCGGCAAATCCAAATCATCACAGCACATCCAATGATGAACATCCTCTTTTTTCCATGCGGCGCCCTCTATCAAATCATCACATTCCACATAATTTCTTGCTCTGTTTTTCCATGGCCACCTTATGCTGTAAACCCACTTTTTTCTGAACGGATTATAGAAAACTGTGCTTCTGTCATACACGGGACCCGTTGCTGTAAACCTTTCAAAATTAACTCCGTCTTTGCTTGTTGCCACTATTCCGGGAAACATGTCGCCTGGTCCTCTCAAAAACAGCTTATACTTTTCTTCATTTGGGCAATCATAGTCTATAAATACCGCCGTTGAATCCGGACGCAGATATTTAACGCTGAAAAACTCGTGTTTATCGTCATTAAAATTGTCATACGGCAGAATTATATTTGAACCGTCATCATTGAGTTTGGGTCTTTGCCAGTTTATGCCGTCAGTTGACTCAGCATAGCATATATTTTTGAGCCAGCTTCCTTCATACCACATCTTAAACTTTTTATCATCTTCATCATACCAAACACCGCCGCTTTTTGGACAGGCACACGGCAAAGTTTCCTTTTCCCACGGTTTTTCCGCAAAAAGTACAGGATTTCCTTCATATTTTTTTGCCTTGTGATATTCAGGCCTTAATTCCGTTTCTTCTATCAGAAAATCATCAACAAATAATTGTCTGCCAACCGAAATGTCTATCACCTCCGGAGGATTTTTAAGATACGGTACATTCTGCGGATCCGACACACCGTAATCCTCTGACAAAACAACATTATTATACAGTTTTTCCATTAAAATCACCTCTAGAAGAATTTTTGTTTTTTATGTTCGCAAGCACATCAATATATTTTTCAACCGTTATTCCTGTCTGCATCTTAAATCTGTAATGCAGATAATATCTGCCGATACTCAAATTTTCCGCTATCTTTTCTTCGGAAAGTTTATTTGGCAAATTCCCCAGAATAATCTTTCTCGCCAAATCTGCAACATCTGTCTTATCATTTCTCTTGGCGTTATATAACAGACGTGTGATTTTATATACGGTTTGTTCCTTGTTTTCGCCGCTGCCAAGCTTATCCGCCAGATTATCAAGCGCCTTATGTTCATCTGCTGTCAATGCAGGCTTTATCTCGCAATAAAAATATTCAAATATCTTTTCAAGAATTTCATTTTTATTCCCTGCGGCAAAATACGGCACAAGTTCTTTAAGCCTTGGCTTGTCTTCAAAGGAATATTCCTTGCCCTCGTATTTGCCGAGTTTTGATATTATGCGTTTCAGCACACTGCCTTTGGTGATAATTTTATCTGCCGCAATATCCGCTTCGGTAATCTTTGCGTAAAGTATCTCTCTTGCGGAAGCATACACTTCATCAAAATTCTTTTTTCCGCATCCTCTGTCACGGTCATATGTAATATATATGTATCCGTCATCGCTCTCGGCAGCATCGGGATATGATACCTGCTCTCTTTCATCAAGAACAAACTTATGTTTCCAGGTTTTGCACTCATCTTCGGAAATCATTGCGAAAAGCTCTTTTCTGTTTTCACCGCCTATAACAAGCAATATATTGCCTGACTTAAGCCTTCGTATATGGAATCTTGAATTACCTCCTCCGAGTCCGCTGTCGCCGGGATCCGTCCATGTTTCTCCTCTGTCATAAGAATATGAAACGCCTATACCGCTCATTGTTCTTGTAAGCATCATAATACGGTAATCTTTAAGTTCAATCAGCATATGCTCATCATATGAATGGTCAGGATGAACAACTTTTCCGAGTTTTTCAAAGGTCTTTCCCTCATCGGTTGTTCTATATACAAATGCGCCAAGTTCGTTCTGTTTTGTTCTGCGCCCCGGCTCCGGCATCCAACTCAACACCCGTTCTCCCCACACAGAAATCGGAAACAACCATTCGCCTGTTGTAAGCACTATCGGTTTGTTAAGCATTACATCATATCCGATTAAAAATTCTTCTCCCCACTTAAGCTCTTTTGCATCGGGATTTTCGCAAATCACTCCATACACCGCATTGTCCGGCATAACAGACCATATAAGCCAAAGCCTGCCTGACGGATCTATCCAGATACACTCGTCAAAGCATCTCGCATTTTTCTTACACACTGCTGCGATCGGCTCGGAAAAATTAACGCCGTCATCAGATTTCAACAGTACTATATAGTTACCGATTTCTTCATCTGAACCGCCCGTATAAAATGCCGAAAAAATTCTCCCGCCTTTTGTTACTTCTATTCCCGGTATACCCTGCCATATCCTGTTTTTATCACAATAATTTTTAAGCAAGTTTTTATCTGTAATCAGCATACTTCCACCTCACTGTATTCTCTTTAATGCATTGGTATATTTAAGCGCATTGAGCTTTATTTCTTCATATGCTTTATCTTCAAGCAGCTTTTTATTTACAATATCCGAACCTACCCCCAAGCCGCATATTCCGAGCCGAAAATATTCATGCATATTTCCGGAGTTTACACCGCCGACGGCAAGTAGCTTTACATTATTTATCGGAGCCGTTATCGCTTTTATATAACCTGTATCCATCGAAACCATAGGAAACAGTTTCACAAAATCTGCACCGCAATTATGTGCCGCAATTATTTCAGACGGAGTGAATGCTCCCGGAATTGATACCATTCTGAGTTCAACCGTTCTTTTTATAACTGCGCCGTCAGTATTCGGCGATATTATAAACTCTGCGCCGGCATTTTTAGCAAGATAGACCTGCTTTTCACTCACCACCGTACCTGCACCTACCGACATTTTGCCTGCCGATTTTTCACAAGCAACAGAAATCATTGCCGCTGTTTCATAGTCACTTACCTTTCCGCTTTGGTCAAAGGTTATTTCCGCAAACCTTATTCCGCCGTCATAAAGCGCCTGAATAACATCGCCGATATTATTTTTGTTTGCGCCCCTTATAATTGAAATAACTTTTTCATCCTGTATACCGCTTATTATTTTCTCTCTGCTCATCCTCCGCACCTCCGGCCGTTTTTTTCATAAATACTTATAATTCCGAGTGACACCGACATATCAACATCACTTTCCGATACACTGACAACAGTTTTATCCGTAAACTCCGTTAAAAGCTCAAAAAATGCATCCTTAATCTGTTTTTTTCCGCCAACATACACATTCTTTTCGGGGCGTTCCGAAATTTTCTTCACATCTGCGCATAAAACCGCCCCTATAAAGAAACTGTAGCAATTCTTTTCGTCGGCTCCCAGCAAATTTTTAAGTGTTCTTACCTTAAAAAGAGCCTCATTAAGTCCGTTTTTTATGCAATACTCAAAGCCTTTTTTCAAAAATTCCTTATCATATTCGTCAATATCCAAATTTATTGCATCGTTTAATATGGTTCCGCCCGAAATTGCGGAAATCATCTCCCCCGAAAGAGATGTTGAAAAATCGGAAATTCTGCCGTCGGTGTCCGAAACAACAATTTTCGTATGTGAGCCGGGCAACACAACAAGCGAACCGTTTTCTGCATTAAGAAGCTTTGAAATTCCGAAAAATTCGCACTCCTCGCCTCTCATCATATCATTTTGTTCCAATGTCTCCCCTTGTTTTTTAACTCCGGGTATAAAGTTTATCGGCATATCGGTTATATCTTTTATCACAACGCTTTTTATTCCGTTATTTAATTCAGTCACCCCGGCAGGTACACATATATGAGGAACGCAGTATATTCCGAACTCAGAGGTTATCATACCCGCAGCAAGAATTGCTGTTATATCGGCTTCGGTCAGCTTTGACTTTTTCATAATACCGTCAATTCCCGATTTTATCGCTTCGGCAAGAAGTCTGCTGTTTCTGTTCCCTGCCCCTGCTTTTATCTTTATCTCATCCACCGCTGTGCCGTTTTCTATAAGCCTTATCCTTGTATTTGTTGTACCACCGTCTATCGTTATATATCTTTTCCGGTTATATCCCATATAGGCTCAACCCCCTTCCCAATTCACAAAATCCCTTGTGATCATATGTTCAAAATGATGTGCTCCGAACCCCCAGCGATTTCCGTGATGATGCCTGTCGGACATATACATCAAATGATATACGCCATCGTGGTAAAAATTCATAACATCATCTATAAATGTATTATGTCCAAACGGAGTGTAGCATATTGGTTTTCCGTTTATTGTATTATGCAGTGACCGATTATTTCGCTTCCGTCAAAGCCGCGCCAAATAAAATCACCCTTATCTGTTTCCGGGCGCATAAACAAATATGAATCAAATCCACTCTTTTTAAGTATTTGCACAAGACCTCTCGTATGTCCGAACGGGTCAAAGTTTATTGCCGTTGTCGGAATTTTATCAAACTTTTCTTTAAAATACTTTCTTCCGTATTCTATCTGTCGAATAAAAGACTCACCCGACAGCATAGTGCAATCGGGCTGCAAATACCATCCGCCCATAATGTGCCATTTTCCTTTGGCAACTAATTTTTGTATGCGTTCAAACAATCCGGGTTCATATTCTTCTATCCATTCATACAGCAGAGCCTCGTTGTGATTGAATACAAATCCGTCAAATTCTTCACAAAAATCTGCGGCTGTGCGAAATGTTGAAACCGCCTCTGCCGCCCCCTCCTGCCACTTCCACAGCTATATAGGATCTATGTGTGCATTACATAATAAATATACATTTTTCATAAGCTTCATCCTTTTCATTTTCACTATATAAATTAACTCATGTCAGTCTATTCGTAGGAAATAATTCTTTGTGCATCTTCGGCATTTTTTACCTTCCCGCACGCCACCATCCCGAACATCGCCGCCCCAACAGCAGCTTCTTCAATGTGTTTAGGAATCTTCATCTTTGCGCCGAGCTTTTCTTCAAAGATTTTAACAAGCGTTTTGTTTTTCCGTATTCCGTTACCTGAGCCGACAATTCCGCTTTTGCTGACATTCATTTGCTTGTACATATCCAAAAGTTCATCTGCCATACCGCTGAGGACAGCGTATGTAAGCGCGGACGGCGTAAAATTCTCAGTTGTTATTCCAGAAATGTTTCCCGTTACATTTGCATTGAGCCTTGTTCCGGCAAAGCGTGTATCAACGGTAAGAGAACTCTTTTTTGCCTTTTCAAGCATTTCATTCATGATTCTGTAAACTTCATCATCACTAAGTTTTCCCGCATATCCAAGCACATCTGAATAAAAGCTTTTAAGCACCGAATAAGCCCTGCCGCCACAAAGTGCTGCTCCGACAAGAAGATATTTTTCGTCAAAATAAGGTCTTGTTTCTATATCTGAGCTATTTAATATCTTATTAGAAACAACCGAAATCTGACTTCCCGTTCCTATATTCACTAAAACATCATTTTCATCAGCAAGCGCCGAAAAAATGCTTGCCTGATTATCACCTACTGCAATACTGACAGGTATTTTACCATATTGACCTGCAATGCGGTAATCCGATGTAACCTTCGCTGTATAATTATAATTAAATTTATTGTTTTTCAAGTCATAGCGGCCTAAACTTGCTGCATTACTCAAATGTAAAATTGGTTGCTTCAGCCCACATATTTTCATTACAAAATAGTCGGGAACTGTGCAATAGCTTACGGCATTTCTCGGTTTTATTCCGTTTTCGGTATTGTAAAAATCCGTCACATTGCCATATCCTGAAAAGCTGTCTAAATATTTCGCATATGTTGTACCTTTATATGGCAGATTACCCCGCCCGTCCTGCCAAGTATAAAGCGGACTTGCTGCATTTCCGCTTTCATCGGTATAAACGATTCCGTGCATCTGTCCGGTAACACCGATAACTCCTACGTCATCATTACCATTAATAAGGTTTTTAAGAACATCCGCTGCAATTATCATAATTTTATCGACCGATTGGATTTTCTCCCACTCGGCACAGCCCAAAATAAATGCGTTGCTGTTTTTGGTAATCGATTTCTTCACACAACCTGTATCAGAATCAAGCAGTACCCCACACACGCTGGTTGTTCCAATATCAATCCCTATTGCCTTCATATACAACTCCCTTTCATTTTAAGCTTAAAGTCTTGCCTTAAACAGTCCAACATTTTTTATATCGTCACCGACAGAAATTGTCTTCGTCACAAATCCTTTTCTGTTTGTTAAAAGTGTTCTTGTTCCGGCTATCTCTGTATCGATTATTGTGCAGTCGCATTTATCTGAATAGTAAATCAGCACTCTTACTTTAAACGGCTTTTCGGGGTATCTCACATGTGCAATTGCAAAGTCACCGCAGCGGTGGGGCAATGTTTCGGGTGCAATATCAAATCCGAATTTTGTCTGTTCAACCGTCTTTATTGCCTTATACATAGGCAGAATATCTTCCTCTATACCATTTTCGGCACAGCTTCCGTACTGCGCTGTTTTCTTTTCAAAATCCATTTGTAACTCACATACATCACCTTTGTTATTATCAAACCGAATTTTTGCCGTTTGATTGCCGCTTGGGTCAATCTCTGACTCAAAGTAGTATGAGCATTTCTCTTTTATTGCAATTATCCCGTCTTTATTCTTGTTTATTTCAATTTTCTTAATTTCGGGGAACAACTCCGGCAGCCATTTCATCCCGAGATCTCCGTTTTCATATTGAATAAGCTCACGGTGTACTACCATAGACCCCCAACCCATACCGCCTATCCAGCCTGCAAGTATAACCCTGTTGTCATCCGTCTTCGCCGCCATCGGAACGGATAAGCCCTCGTATACATCAAGACCTTTTGATGCATACTCTATGTATTCATCGCTGTTTTTTTCCGTTCTCCAAAAGCCTGTAACACCCATTATGAGGTATTTATATCCATTCCATTCAAAAAACGACGGACACTCCGACGAGTTTCGCATAGCCGACTCTTCAAAGCACTCAAACTTCAACTCTTTTAATAGTTTCCATGGCTTATCAATTCCCCGCGAACTCCACGCGGAACAATCACCGTAACCCGCATACATAACAAGCTCGTCCCCATTTGAATATATGCTTGGATTTTCGCATGCACTGAATACCTTTTCGCCGCATTTAAAATGGATACCGTCATCACTCACCGAGTAATTCGCACCGCTCGGATACATTCCTCTTTTTTTCAGTTCATCATAGGTGACTACCTTTGTTTCGCCGTTTTTCTCGGCATATTCCTTCATTTCCTTGCTGCAAACCTTGTCATCAGATATGGTTCGGTCGGTATGCAATCCGTATGCTATATAATATTTTCCTTTATGGAAAAACATCGTTCCCGTTCCTGTTGACTGCCATTGCTCGATTATATCCCAAATCGGTCCGACATCCTCCCAATTAATAAAATCGCGCGTTATCATATGTTCAAAATGATGACCGCCCCCACCCCATCTGTTTGCATGATGATGTCTGTCCGGCATATACAAAAGATGATAGACTCCGTTATGATAGAAATTTACCACATCACCGATAAATGTGTTATGACCGTACGGGGTATAATAGTTAAGCTTTTTATCAAGCGTTTCGGTTTTTCTGTAATATTTCGCCTTTACGATATTATCCGAAAATGCTATATTCGAAAAATATTCTTCGTTTACCGTCATAGCTGTACAATTCGGTTTTTTTAGTGTTCCGAAAGGCAGATTATTATTAATGACAACTCCATCATAAACTAATCTGAAATTAACCGTATCATAAACTATATACAAATCTTTTTCAGTTATGTCATACATAAGCGAATTTACACCCAATTTCATTGTTTTCCAGTCAGGATGATCTTCGCTGAACAGGTTTATTTCAACCTCAACAACCGGCACACAACCGTTTACATCTGTCTTTTGAAAATAACATTCGCCTTTCTCATAGTAAGTTAAACTTGCTTTATCCACCGGTTTCAAGAGTCTTTGTGTTATTCTTATACAATCGTATGCCTCTGCCAGAATTACATTTTTATTTGGATGGTTTTTAAGCCTTAACTTTATTACAAATCCATCCTTTGGATATTCAAAATCCAAAATATTCCTAAAATCCATTTGTTCAAAGCTATATGCCTCAATACATCTCTTTATCATTTATTATCACCCACAGTATTAATAACAATTATAAATTTTCAAGTTCAAACCAAATTGCACTTTTTCCATCAAGTGTGACATCAATTTTGTTTTCCGTTATTTTAAAATTCGGTTCATTATGCGAAAATGTTTGTTTTACAACCAGTTTACATTGCCGCTGTTTCATAGTCACTTACCTTTCCGCTTTGGTCAAAGGTTATTTCCGCAAACCTTATTCCGCCGTCATAAAGCGCCTGAATAACATCGCCGATATTATTTTTGTTTGCGCCCCTTATAATTGAAATAACTTTTTCATCCTGTATACCGCTTATTATTTTCTCTCTGCTCATCCTCCGCACCTCCGGCCGTTTTTTTCATAAATACTTATAATTCCGAGTGACACCGACATATCAACATCACTTTCCGATACACTGACAACAGTTTTATCCGTAAACTCCGTTAAAAGCTCAAAAAATGCATCCTTAATCTGTTTTTTTCCGCCAACATACACATTCTTTTCGGGGCGTTCCGAAATTTTCTTCACATCTGCGCATAAAACCGCCCCTATAAAGAAACTGTAGCAATTCTTTTCGTCGGCTCCCAGCAAATTTTTAAGTGTTCTTACCTTAAAAAGAGCCTCATTAAGTCCGTTTTTTATGCAATACTCAAAGCCTTTTTTCAAAAATTCCTTATCATATTCGTCAATATCCAAATTTATTGCATCGTTTAATATGGTTCCGCCCGAAATTGCGGAAATCATCTCCCCCGAAAGAGATGTTGAAAAATCGGAAATTCTGCCGTCGGTGTCCGAAACAACAATTTTCGTATGTGAGCCGGGCAACACAACAAGCGAACCGTTTTCTGCATTAAGAAGCTTTGAAATTCCGAAAAATTCGCACTCCTCGCCTCTCATCATATCATTTTGTTCCAATGTCTCCCCTTGTTTTTTAACTCCGGGTATAAAGTTTATCGGCATATCGGTTATATCTTTTATCACAACGCTTTTTATTCCGTTATTTAATTCAGTCACCCCGGCAGGTACACATATATGAGGAACGCAGTATATTCCGAACTCAGAGGTTATCATACCCGCAGCAAGAATTGCTGTTATATCGGCTTCGGTCAGCTTTGACTTTTTCATAATACCGTCAATTCCCGATTTTATCGCTTCGGCAAGAAGTCTGCTGTTTCTGTTCCCTGCCCCTGCTTTTATCTTTATCTCATCCACCGCTGTGCCGTTTTCTATAAGCCTTATCCTTGTATTTGTTGTACCACCGTCTATCGTTATATATCTTTTCCGGTTATATCCCATATAGGCTCAACCCCCTTCCCAATTCACAAAATCCCTTGTGATCATATGTTCAAAATGATGTGCTCCGAACCCCCAGCGATTTCCGTGATGATGCCTGTCGGACATATACATCAAATGATATACGCCATCGTGGTAAAAATTCATAACATCATCTATAAATGTATTATGTCCAAACGGAGTGTAGCATATTGGTTTTCCGTTTATTGTATTATGCTCCGAAAAGCATCTTAAAGCTTCAAATTCATTGGAAAACGTAATTTCTTTTACAGCTTTTTTATCAATATATATATATATTGTTGCCTGTCGGTTTTGCCGGTTCCCCGTAAATCAAGTTTTCATTAATAATTTTACCGTCATAAGCAAGGTGAAAATGCGCTTTGGTGCAAATAATCCACAATTCTTTTTCCGTAATGTCGTAAAGCTTCAGCGGCAAGCTAAGTCTCATTTCATTCCATTCTTTGTGTTTCGATTTGAACGAAAGGCATACCGTAATAACCGGAACAAAAGAATCGCCGTCTCGCTTATTGAACAAACATTCTCTCTTATCCCAATCATCCTGTAATATTCTGTTTAATGATACTTTCGCACTCCTTTTAAAGCGAATACTTTATCCATTCATCGGCAATTATCTTATGTCCCCTGACCGTCGGGTGTATTCCGTCG
>CAKSGG010000118.1 GCA_934454215.1 uncultured Clostridia bacterium | reverse complement strand
TTTGAATTTACACCCTTTTCTTTCAGAACCGTTATAAGCTTATCATCACAGAAAACCTTTTTTCTGATTTCTTTAAGATTTTCCATACATTCCGATGAATTTATCTGCTCGTTTTTATTTCGCTTTAAGTACTCCCAAACCGTCAAAGCCGCAGCGTTCCAGTATCCCTGTTCGCTTGTCATAACTCCGTCCATATCAAAAATGACGGTATCGTATTTTTTAAAAAAATCTTTAAGCATTACTCAATAGTCCATTCAATCTTTCCGGCAACACCGCTTGTCTTGCCTTTTCTTGTCTCGCTCACCTCAAAAACACGGTTCAGCGCCGAGCCGAAACTTCTGTAAATCGCTTCCCATATATGATGCCCGTTGTGTCCTTTCATCAAGTCCACATGGAGCGTACACACAGCGCCCTGTGCAAAGCCCTCAAGGAATGTTTCCAAATCCTGAGTATCCATTCCCTCAACTTTTTCCGTAAGCTCCGCACCGTGATAATCTATATCAAAATATGCTCTTGATTCAAAACTCAGCGCCGACTCTGCCTTTGCCTCATCTATAATTCCGACTGCGTCGCCGTAGCCGTAGCACCCGTCAACGGTATCAACATACTGTTTCGCCGCCTTGCCGAGTGCAATGCCCAAATCCTCGCATATAACATGGGTTAATGTATATTCATCAAGCTCCATATCTATATCAATATTAAAGCCCCCTCGCCACGCTATATGCTCAATCATGTGATTCAGAAACGTAATCGGAGTTTTTATATGCTTTCTGTAGTCGGGTTTTATCGGTGAAAAATCAAGCGTTACCGTTATTCTTGATTCTGTTGTTTTTCTCGTTACGGTTATATTTTTCATTTTATTTTCTTTCCTTTACAGCCAATCCGTGCGTATCAAAGCCTTCAACCTTTGCAAATCTGTATGCGTAATCGCGAACCTTTTCAAATCCGTCCTTTGAAGCATAGCCTACAGATGAGCGCTTTAAGAAATCCTGCACGCTTACGGACGAATATGTCTTTGCAAATCCTCCCGTAGGCAAAATAGCATTAGGTCCCAAAACAAAGTTACAAAGCGTAACGGGCGTATAATCGCCCAGCAGAATTTCACCTGCATTTTTAATTTTCGGAAGTGTATCAAACGGTTTTTCCGTCATAACCTCCATATGCTCCGGCGCATAATCATTTACGAAATCAATCGACTCGTCAAGCGAATTTGTAAGTATAACTCCGCCGTATGTAGTCAGATTTGTTTCTATAAATTCTTTTCTCTTGGGTGAAATTTTTTCAAGCTGTTCATTTATGATAGGTATTACCTTATCGACAAGCTCTCTTGAATGTGTAACAAGCAGTGCGGCACTGTCAGGACCGTGCTCCGCCTCAATCATCCAGTCAAGCGCAACCTTATGCGGGTCTGCCTTTTCGTCGGCAAGTACTATAATTTCCGACGGACCTGCCGGAAGTCCTGCGTCTATATTATTTGCAAGAACTCTTTTTGCGGCGGTAGCATAGCTGTTGCCCGGACCTATGATTTTATGACACTTTGGGATTGTTTCAGTTCCGTATGCCACAGCCGCAACCGCCTGAATACCGCCGACCTTATATATTTCCGTTATTCCGATAATTTTTGCCGCACAAAGAATTGCGTCGTCAACCTCGCCTTTTTCATTAGGAGGTGTAACAACAACAATTTTCAGCACTTTTGCAACAACGGCAGGAATACCCAGCATACACAAAACCGACGGGAAACTGCCTTTTCCGTGAGGAACATACAAGCAAACGTCAACTATCGGGGTCGTCTTCTCTCCTACCATTAACCCGTCATCAACCATAGTGAACCACATTTCTTCGGGGAGCTGCTTTTCATGGAAATCATATATATTTTTATAAGCATATTCAATAGCCTCTCTCGTTTCCTTATCAAGGCGTTCATATCCTGCGTCAATTTCAGCCTGAGTAACCTTCATGCTTTCCTTCGTAAGCTGAACCTTATCAAACTTAGCTGTATATTCAAGAACCGCCTCGTCCCCTCTTACCTTTATATCGTCCGAAACCTCTTTTGCAATCTTCATCTGCTCCGTTATATCCATTTCGGCACGTTTCATTATAAAGTCATATTGTTCGCCTGTCATTTTTGACAATTCATATATATTCGGCTGCATACTGTAATTCCTCCTGTCCGTTAGTTAAATAAATCTTTCACTTTATCCATAAACGATTTTTTCTTTTTATAAAAGCTGTCGTCATCAAATTCCTTTAAAAGCTCCTTTTGTCTCGGAGTTAAATTTTTAGGCACTTCAACATCAACAGTCACATACTGGTCTCCTCTGCCTTTTCCTCTCAGATAAGGTATTCCCTTTCCGCACAGACGGAATTTTGCGCCGGGCTGCGTACCCTCGGGAATGTCATATTCAACAGCACCGTCAAGCGTCGGCACTTTCAGCGTTGCGCCCAGCGCCGCCTGAACAATCGTTATCGGCATAACAATATACACATCATTATCTCTACGCCTGAACAGCGGATGCTGTCTTACTCTTACCGTAATAAGCAAATCTCCGCTCGGTCCTCCTTTTTCTCCGACCTCGCCCTGACCTGAAAGCTGCATTGTCTGACCGTCGTCTATTCCTGCCGGAATATCAATCTCTATAGTTTTTGATTTACGAACTCTTCCCGTTCCGCGGCAGTCCTTACAAGGCGTTTTTATAATCTTACCCGTTCCGTGACATTCGGGACAAGTCGAAGTACTTGTCATATATCCGAGTATTGTTCTCTGCTGCGTCTGAACCTGACCCGTTCCGCCGCATCGGTGACAAGTCTGAGCCGTAGTCCCCGGCGCTGCTCCTGTTCCGTTACAGGTATCACACTTTTCCTGTTTTGTTACATTTATTTTTTTCTTGCATCCGAAAGCCGCTTCTTCAAAAGAAATATCAACCACTTGGCGAACATCTGCGCCTCTTCTCGGTCCGTTTCTTCTTCCGCCGCCGAAACCGCCTCCAAAGCCGCCGCCGAACATATCAAATATATCATTAAAGTCAAAGCCTGCGCCGTTAAATCCACCGCCGCCCGCACCAAAGTTCGGGTCAACTCCGGCATGACCGTATTGGTCATAACGGCTTCTCTTTTCGGGGTCTGATAGTACTGCATACGCTTCATTTACTTCTTTGAATTTTTCTTCAGCCTCTTTGTTCCCTGGGTTCAAATCGGGATGATACTTTTTCGCTACCTTTCTGTAAGCCTTTTTAAGCTCATCGTCCGACGCACCCTTTGAAACTCCGAGCACCTCGTAATAATCTCGTTTATCTGCCACATTCCTCACCTACCAAAAATATTATATAGCATTTAGCTCATATTGTCAATAACCATAATTCCTAAAAAGGACGGACTATCGTCCGTCCCTCTTAGATGTTTTATTTATTATCGTTGTCTACTTCTCTGTAATCGGCCTCATAAACATTGTCCTGTCCATTCTGTGCTCCGCCCTGCTGAGCGTCATTCGGATTAAATCCCTGACCGCCCTGCGCGCCGTTGGGATTAGCCTGCTGATACAGTTTTTCCGATACAGCAAAGAATTTCTGCTGCAATGCCTCTGTTGCAGATTTTATAGCCTCTGAATCAGTTCCCTTCAAAGCTTCTTTTACATGGTCGATTTCAGCCTGAACCGCATCCTTATCGGCAGCGTCAATCTTATCCGCTACTTCGCCCAAAGTCTTTTCCGACTGATATACAAGAGACTCGGCGTTGTTGCGAACCTCAACCTCTTCCTTACGCTTTTTATCTTCCTCGGCATACTTTTCAGCCTCTTTTACAGCTCTGTCTATATCTTCGTCCGACAGATTTGTTGAGGCGGTAATCGTAATCTTCTGCTCATTGCCCGTACCTAAATCCTTAGCCGATACATTTACTATACCGTTAGCGTCTATATCAAATGTAACCTCAATCTGAGGAACGCCTCTCGGAGCGGGAGCAATGCCTGTCAGATTAAATCTTCCCAATGTCTTATTATACTGAGCCATTTCACGCTCACCCTGCAATACGTGAACCTCAACGCTCGTCTGACCGTCCGCAGCAGTTGAGAATACCTGTGACTTATTTGTAGGAATTGTTGTATTTCTTTCAATAAGCTTTGTAAATACGCCGCCCATTGTTTCAATACCCAGTGACAGCGGTGTAACGTCAAGCAGAAGAACGCCTGTTTCCTCGCCGCCCAATACGCCTGCCTGTCTTGCAGCACCTACGGCAACACATTCATCGGGGTTAATTCCTTTATGCGGCTCTTTGCCCATTTCTTTCTTTACTGCGTCCTGAACAGCCGGTATTCTTGATGAACCGCCGACAAGCAAAACTTCATCTATATCCGACGCCGACTTGCCTGCGTCTCTCATTGCGTTTCTTATACAAGTAAGAGTTCTGTCAACCAAATCAGCCGTCAATTCGTCAAACTTAGCCTTTGTAAGCGTGATGTCCATGTGCTTAGGACCTGTTGCGTCTGCTGTGATAAACGGCAGATTTACATTTGAAGTCGTTGTTGTAGAAAGCTCAATCTTTGATTTCTCGGCAGCCTCTTTCAATCTCTGCATTGCCATTTTATCCGTTGACAAATCAATTCCCTCTGCCTTCTTAAATTCAGCTACAAGGAAGTCTATAATTCTCTGGTCGAAATCATCGCCGCCCAAATGTGTATCGCCGTTCGTTGAAAGAACTTCAAACACACCGTCACCTATTTCAAGAATCGACACATCGAATGTACCGCCGCCTAAGTCGTATACCATGATTGTCTGGTCTTTATCGCTCATACCGTAAGCCAATGCAGCGGCCGTAGGCTCGTTTATAATTCTCAAAACCTCAAGTCCCGCAATCTTACCGGCATCTTTTGTTGCCTGACGCTGTGAGTCGTTAAAATATGCCGGAACGGTAATAACCGCCTGCGATACCGGCTCGCCCAGATAAGCTTCCGCATCCTGCTTAAGCTTTGACAAAATCATTGCGCTGATTTCCTGCGGAGTATATGCTTTTCCGTCAATGGTTACCTTTTCTGAGGTACCCATTTTTCTCTTAATCGACATGATAGTTCTGTCAGCGTTTGTAACAGCCTGACGCTTTGCAACCTGACCTACTATTCTCTCTCCGTCTTTCTGAAATGCTACAACCGACGGAGTTGTTCTTGCACCCTCGCTGTTTGTGATAACGTTCGGATTACCGCCCTCCATTACAGCTACACAGCTGTTTGTTGTACCTAAGTCTATACCTATAATCTTTCCCATGATAAATTCCTCCTGACTATATAATAAAAATTTAATTTGCTACTTTTACCATTGAATGTCTTACTACTCGGCTGTCATTGTGAATATAGCCTTTCATAAATTCTTCAACTACAGTATTGTCGTCTACCGAATCGTCCTCCATGTGCATTACCGCATTATGAATGTTCGGGTCAAACTGTTCTCCGACCGCATTAATCGGTTTTATGTTAAGCTTTACAAGAACGTCGTTAAACTGCTTTAACACCATTTCAACGCCCTCTTTAAGCTTTTTCGCATCCTCCGATTGAACCTCGGTCTGAAGCGCTCTTTCAAGATTGTCGCCTATCGGCAAAATCTCCGCCGCAACATCTATTACGGCATCGGCATAGCGCGCCTCTTTTTCCTTTTGAGTACGTTTCTGATAATTATCATATTCGGCTCTGAGCCTTATATACTTATCAGCCTGCTCTTTTAGCTTTTCTTCAAGCTCCTCTTCCTTTGTTTTAACAGGCATTTCTTCAGCGGCTGTTTCCTCCGCCTTTTTTTCTTCCTGCTTTTCTTTTATTTCATCAGACAAATCATTCGCCCCCTTTTATCATAAATAATATTTCAAAATTCTGTCTATTTCCTTTGATATTAAGTCAAGGCTTGCAAAAACCTTTGCATAATTCATACGCTTCGGACCTATAACTCCGAGCTTTCCGCCCTTATGCTCACCGAACGTATAATCAACCATAACAAGTGAACAGTCATTTAAAATATCCAAGCCGTTTTCCTTACCTATTTTTACATTTACTCCGTCTTTTTCGTCCGCAGCCGCCAATAACTTCAAGCTGTCCTTATCGTCAAGAAAGTTAAACAGCTCTCTCGCTTTTCCTATATCCGAATATTCGGGATATTTCAAAATTGATTTGAGATTGTTCAAATAAATATCGCCGGTATTCATGGCGCTTATCGTCTCATAGACAAAATTCAGAATATTAATCAGAACCTGAGCGGATAAATTCATTTTCTGCTGAATCTCATATTGCAGCTCTTTTATTTTTTCAGCGTCTATTTCATCGGCACTGAGATTTCTCAGATTCTTATTAAGTATTGCGGCAAGCTCAGAGCATTGCTCATCGTCAAGCTCGGCATTTATCACCGTACTGCTTACCGCAAGAGTTACCACAATCAGCATAACCATGCCTTCCGCCATACGCACAAGGTCGATTTTCTTTATACCCGTGCTCTTTGCGGGAGTTGTAACAAACGCCGCATAGTCGGTTAATGATGAAGTCAGCGCTCCTGCACGCCTGATTATATTTTCAAGCTGAACAACCTTATCGGTAAGCGCCGCCTGAAGCTGATTTATCGCTTCAACGCCCAACTGATATTTCTGCATGAGCGAGTTTACATAAAACCTGTACCCCTCATCGGACGGTATCCGTCCTGCCGATGTATGCGGCTGAACAAGATAACCCATTTCCTCCAAGTCTGCCATTTCGTTTCTGATTGTTGCGCTCGACAGACCGAGATTTTCTTTTTTTGAAATTACTCTTGACCCCACCGGCTTTGCCGTACCGATGTATTCATCAATAACTGCTTGAAGTATCTTTTTCTTTCTTTCATTCAAATCCATTTGGTCTATCACCTCTTTTTAGCTTTATTAGCGCTCAACGCAATCGAGCGCTAATAAACTACATCTATAATGTACCACTATTATCCTTAATTGTCAAGTGGTTTTTTTATTTTTCATAAAATGTTCACAAAAATCATAAAATCCCTTAATAAATCACAATATAAACTCACACATAACCGAATTTGAAACGTCAATTCCTCGCTTTGTCAAACGGTAATTATCCCCTTTTTGTTCCATAAGCCCGAGATTTATAAAACGTTTAATCTGTTCCGAAAAAACGCTTTTTATATCTGTTCCGAAACGTCTTTCAAATTCAGCGGCAGACATTCCGCTTGTTTTGCGCAGTCCGAGCATCATAAATTCGGAAATTTTATCACTGCGCAAAATCTCCGTGTATTCCCGTTTATTGTCTGCCATATATTCTCCTATATCCGAAGAATTTGAAAATCTCTTGTTTCCGATATAACTGTGTGCCGATACACCCAAGCCTATATATTCATCACAATCCCAGTACTTCAGATTATGCCTGCACCGAAAACCTGTTTTTGAAAAATTGGATATTTCATATTGAATAAATCCGTTTTTTTCAAGAAATGCAACAGTATCATGATACATTTCCCTGTCCGTATCCTCATCAGGAATTATCAGTCTGCCGCTTGAATATTCCCGCTCCAAAGGAGTGCCGTCCTCAATTATAAGGCTGTATGCGCTTATATGCGTTATCGGCAGTCCGACCGCCCTTGAAAGCGTATTCGCAAGGCTTTTCGGTGTCTGACTCGGCAAAGCGGTCATAAGGTCAATATTAATATTGTCAATTCCGTGTGATTTTATTTCACAAACAGTATTATACGCTTCATCTGCGCTGTGTATTCTTCCTATTATTTTTAATTCATTGTCATTAAAGCTCTGCACACCGACGCTCATACGGTTCACTCCGCCGCTGTGCAATGCTTTTATTTTTTCACCGTCCAGCGTTCCGGGATTGCTCTCACAAGTTATTTCGGCGTCAGAGTCAATGATGAAAGCTTTATTTATTCCGTTTAAAAGCCTTTCAAGCTGATTTGCGTTCAGCACCGTCGGCGTTCCTCCACCGATAAAAACACTGTCAATCCGTTCGCCCCGGTATTCCTCCGCCTCGTTAAGAACGGCCGAAATATAACCGTCAAACTCACTTTCACAATTCGGTTTTGATACAAAATCACAATACAAACATTTTTTCACACAGAACGGAATGTGTATATACAACCCCTTTTTCATGCCTTCCTCCATAAATTACAAAAGGTATCGGTAAATTCCGATACCTTTTAAAATGTTTCAAATTTTATTCTTCCCCGTCTTCGTCATGACAGCCGCAATCGCAGTCATAATCAAATTCAAGTTCAATTTCCTTGTGACAATTCGGGCATACAATACTTGAATCTCCGTCAATCATGTCAAAGTCAATCATAACATCCTCGCCGCAGTTTGGACATTCCAATTCAAACAGCTCGCTGTCATCATCGTATTCTTCCTCATCATCAAAGTCATCTAAATCATCATAATCATCGTCATACAAATCAAGAGCGTCGTCTACATCATCGGATAACGCACATACCGCATCGTCAATTTCGTCAACCATATCGGTAAGGTCTGTCAAATCCTCATCTATATCACTAATCACATCAGCCATTTTTTCAACAACATCAATCAAATGACTTATGATTTTGCCCTCATCGCTCTTTTCCGAAAGCTTTAAACCGTCGGTTAAGCCTTTTATATACGATATGTCTTTTATCAAATCATTATTACACATACTGCATCGTACCTTTCTCAAATAAAGCTTATTTGTTTACACGCTCCATGTACTCGCCTGTTCTTGTGTCAACTCTTATAATATCCGAACCGTCAACAAACAGCGGAACCTGAATAACCGCACCGGTTTCAAGAGTTGCAGGCTTTGTTGCGCCCGTAGCCGTATTTCCCGCAAATCCCGGCTCTGTTTCCGTAATAGCCAATTCCACAAATGTAGGAGGCTCTACACCGAATACCTTGCCCTTGTATGACATTACTCTGCATATGTCATTTTCCTTAACAAACTTCATTGCGTCTTCAATTTCCGATTTCGCAATATCAAGCATATCAAAGGTTTCATTGTCCATAAAGTGGTAAAAGTCATCATCTCCGTATGAATATGACATATCCTTTCTGTCAATATGAGCCTCTTCAAACTTTTCTGTCGGTCTGAATGTCTTTTCAACAACACCGCCGTTTATAATATTCTTTAACTTTGTTCTTACAAACGCAGCTCCCTTACCCGGCTTAACGTGCTGAAATTCCACTATCTGATAAACATTCCCCTCATGCTCGAATGTTCTGCCGTTTCTAAAATCACCTGCTGTAATCATATGTTTATACCTTTTCCTTTCCTGCGCCTTAAAATCTTCCGTAAATATAAATATGCAAAATACCGCAATTTATTCATGTCGGATTTTGTCAGGCGCTCATTTTAAGCAATATATATTCATTTTAATATATTTTGCCATAAAAGTCAAGTATTTTTTTACATTCGGAAAAAAATTTAAATTTTTTGTAAAAAATCTATTGACAAATTGTTTTTCCTGTGGTATACTGTCAGCATGATGAGATGAGTTTGAAAGTTAATATAGACGAGACGAGATTAGACGAGATGAGTATTTTCATATTTTCGCTTGATATTTATACCTTTTGGACTTATTTTATCCAAAAGGTTTTTTTATATTTTGAAAGGAGAATGAAATCATGAAACATTCAAAGAAATTAGTAAAAATAACACTTTTGGCAGCAGCGCTGTCACTCGCAATGACAGGCTGCGGCGGAAAATCGGGCGCTGTAAAAATCGGCGTTCTTCAATATGCCGACCACCCCTCGCTCGATAACTGCCGTATAGGCTTTGAGGAAAGCTTAAAGGCATCGGGTATTGAATATGAGCTTGAAACAAAATCGGCACAGGGCGATGACGCAACAAATACACAGATTGCTCAGAATTTCGCCGCTCAAAAATTCGATTTGGTATGCGGTATCGCAACACCGTCGGCACAGGCAGCATACAATGCCTGCTATGAAGCAAAAATTCCCGTTGTATTCAATGCGGTTTCCGACCCCGTTGCCGCAAACCTTGCAAAGAGCAAAACAGAAACAATCGACGGAATTACGGGCGTTTCCGACGAACTTCCCGTTACTGCACAGCTTGAGCTTATCCGCGAAATGATGCCGGACGCAAAGAAAATCGGTATATTGTATACAACCAGTGAGGCAAACTCTGTTTCAACAATAGAAACATATAAAGCGGAGGCTCCGAATTACGGCTTTGAAATAGTAGAAAAAGGTATCACAAACGCAGCGGAAATCCCTCAGGCAGCAGACTTACTCGTTTCTGAGGTTGACTGTGTTTCAAATATGACAGACAACACTGTTGTAAACAATCTGCCGATACTGCTTGAAAAAGCAACAGCCAAAAACATTCCCGTTTTCGGCTCGGAAGAAGAACAGGTTGGAAACGGCTGCGTTGCTTCGGCAGGTATCGACTACATTGAGCTTGGCAAAAAAGCCGGAGATATAGCCGTAAAGG
>CAKSGG010000117.1 GCA_934454215.1 uncultured Clostridia bacterium | reverse complement strand
ATCTTTCATCTTCATCAAACAATTTTATTTTTCCTCCCGTTTACATCAGTTGAACCAATGCTCTTTTTATTATGTCCTCAATACTTCCCGACGTACCTGCTTTTTCGATTGCACGGCGTGCGTCGTTTGCGCTGTAGCCGAGTACAATCAATGCGCTTACCGCCTCGCCGAAACTGCCGTTTTCCTCTGTAACGTCAAAGGCATCGTTCGTTTCAAGTTCAAGTTCTTCGGTTTTCAGCTTGTCTTTAAGTTCAAGTATAATTCTCTGCGCCATTTTCGGACCTACGCCCTGCGCCTTTGTAATAAGCTTTGAATCGTTTGTTATAACCGCAACGGCGATTTTTGCGGGCGGAGCGACGGATAAAACAGCAAGTGCCGCTTTCGGACCTACGCCCGATACCGACAGCAGGTGAAGAAACATTGTACGTTCTTCTTCCGTGGCAAATCCGTATAAATCAAATATATCCTCACGAACGTGGAGATATGTGTACATTGTAATAATCGAACCCGTATCTCCCATAGCCGACATACTTGTTGAGGAAGTATAAATTTTATAGCCGATTCCGCTGTTTTCGGCAACTATAAAATTTTCATCTTTTTTTATCAGTTTTCCTTTTATGAAATAGTACATTAATACATTCTCGCTTTACATGATTTGTTAAGAAAATTTTAAATTTATTACGTTAATATTACATATATAATACACCATTATTACTGTTATGTCAACCTTTATTTGAAAAATTTTTTATTAATTTTTTTAGTATTCTACATATAGTATGTAGGTTTTTGGGCATAAACAAATTGTAGAATTTGGTTTACATATAATTATGTTTAAATTTAATAATTTTGAAGAAAAATAAGAAAAAGTAAAAAAGGGACTTTACACGAATGGAATTATGTGGTATAATTATGATACCACAATAATTCAAAATTTAATACTGTACGTTTTAGTGTTCTTTTTTTACTTTGTAAAAAATGCTGCACTCTTTTTGATATGCTGAAACGTATGTTATATTAATTTTGAATTGTTGTGGTGACAGTTTCCGAGTGATGCATTTTTTAAGGTGCGTCAATCGGTACGCACCTTTTTTAATGTGCGTTTGTCACTGCAACAAAATAAAATTAACAAAGTAGGAGGAGTTTTTATGAGAAAAAAATTAATAGGGTTGATTATGGCTATGGCGATGATTTTGTCGTTTGTGCCGAGTTTGTCAATGAATAAGGTTTATGCCGCAGCTATTACAGCGACGGAGATGAAACAGAAATTAGATAACTTGAGGAATACGCCGGGGTTTAGAGAGGGTGACTACAATTCTGGAAATGTAGGCACTGCCGAAACATGTATGGGATTTGCTGTATTGATTTCAAGAGCTTTATTTAATGAAGATTGCCGAAATTGGAGCGTTCATGGAGATGTTAATAATCTATGTGTGGGAGACCATGTAAGGTATCGCTCTATTGGGTGGGATCATTCCATAACAATTACAAATATTTCTGGAGAAACTGTATACTATGTAGATGCTAATAGTAAAAATGATAACAGAGTACATTGGAACAGCACTACGAAGTCAAATATAGCTGAATGGATTGCAAGGTATCCATTGTATGATGGTAATACAAGACGAGGTGGATATGGGTATATACAGACACAGCCCAATAACTGGATAAGAACACTTGACGATACCCCTGCACCTACTCCTACACCTACACCGAAGCCTGTACCGCCGACAAACCTGTCGATATCGGTCAATTATACAACTATCCCTGTAGGGGACGCAGTCACATTCAATTACAGCATTTCGGGCGCAGCAAGCAAAAATATCGGAATAGACCGCAATGGCGGACGGTTTGCAAATATTCCCGTAAGCGCCGACAGCGGAACGGCAGTATATACATTCAATGAAAAAGGTACATACTGCTGTATAATTGAAGGCTCAAATGACGGCGGTTCATCACACAGTGACGGAGTATACATTAATGTAGTTGACAGAGATTATCCAATCACCTACAACCCTAACGGCGGTACGGGCGCTCCGTCAAATCAGACGAAAACTTTCTGGGATACTCTGACTTTATCATCTGATAAGCCGAGCCGCAGAGGATATGTTTTTAAAGATTGGAACACTAAACAGGATGGAACGGGTACGGTATTTAACCCGGGTGCGGAATACAAAACCAACGAGGCAATGACTTTATATGCACAGTGGACTCCGGCTGTTCCGACGGTGGGAGATATTGCGGATAAAACGTATCTCGGTACCGAAATAACTCCCGATTTGGAAATAAAGGACGGCTCTGAGGTTCTTGTAAAGGATACTGACTATACGCTCACATACGAAAACAACATTAATGCCGGAACGGCAACGGTAAAAATAACATATAAAGGTGATTATGCTGAATCGGCAGCCGTTGAAAGACAATTCAAAATCTTGCAGGCTGAACCTGCGGTAAAGACAAACCCGAGTGCGAAAGGTGTGATTCTCAATACATCTCTGTCAACAAGCAAAATTACAAACGGTGTTATTTTGGGTGTTGACGGAATAACAGAGCTGACGGGAGCTTATTCATGGGAAAACGGTGATGAAATTATGAATCAAAAGGGTAAATTCAAGAAAATACTTGTATATACTCCTGATGATGCAAATTATAAAAGTATAAAATTCGAGCTTGATATTCTTGTTTATACAAATGGTCGTCCGGCAATATGCAGGGTTACATTTGATTCAAAAGGCGGAAGCGCGGTTCCGAGTCAGACTGTTTTAAGCAGTGCGACCGAACCGGAGCAGCCTGTGAAAGAGGGATATACATTTGACGGCTGGTACAGTGATTCGTCATGCACCAAGGCTTACGATTTCTCATCAAAGGTTGCGGGAAATATAACGCTTTATGCAAAATGGACTCAAATCGAAAATCCTGTTTCGGAGGATAAAAATAATGCGGAAAAGGATGAAAAAAACAACGAAATAATTCTAACGATAGGTCAGAAAAAAGCGACTGTATTCGGTAAGACAAAATCAAACGATGTTGCGCCGATAGTCAGAAATGACCGTACAATGCTGCCGGCAAGATTTGTTGCCGAGAGTCTCGGAGCTGATGTATCATGGGACGGAGTAAAGAAAGAGGTAAAAATTACGGGAAAAGATAAAAATAATAAAAGCATTGTTATTTTGATTTATATTGATTCCGATACGGCATATGTAAACGGAAAAGCAGTAAAGCTTGACAGTCCGGCATTTGTCGAGAACGACCGCACATATACGCCGATTCGTTTTATCAGCGAAAACCTCGGCGCAGACGTTGATTGGGACGGAACAAAAATGCAGGTTATAATAACAAAGTAATTTAATAAAGTGCAGCATTAAAAAATGCGTCCCTGTAATATGGGACGCATTTTTTGTATTACATTTTGAATATCGCTTTTGTAATTCCGCGTAAAAACTTAGGCATTTTAAAAACTACAACTTTCATATCGACCCCTCCGTTACCACTTAAACAAACACAAATACCCGAATGTAACCAATAAAATCATCTCAAGCACCGCAAGAAATGCAATGGGGAAGAACAGCCCTGCAACAACCCCTATGCAGAACGCCAATGCCGTAAGACCGGCGGCCTTTGCGCAGCCGCACATGGAAAAGTTAAGCATAGTACCGTCTCCGTTCTGAAAAGTTATTTTACTATAGTATATGAATAATGCCTTGTCTTTGTTACAATTTATTTTACTTTTAATGCACGGAGTGAATTTAATATCGCTATCAGCGCAACGCCGACATCTCCGAATATTGCAATCCACATAGTTGTAAGTCCGAGTGTGCTGAGTATCATAATAAGCACCTTTACGGCTATGGCAAATACGATATTTTGAGTAATGATGTTCATTGTATGCTTTGCAATTTTAACGGCCGTAACGATTTTTGACGGTTCATCTGTCATTATAACGACGTCTGCCGCTTCAATCGCACTGTCAGAGCCGATTCCGCCCATTGCTATGCCCAAGTCGGCGCTTACAAGAACAGGTGCGTCGTTTATTCCGTCACCGACAAACGCAACCGAGGATTTCGGAGCTTTGCGTTTCATCATATCGTCAACGATACGAACCTTATCCTGAGGCAAAAGCTGTGAATGAACGTTTGATATGCCAAGCTCGCTGCCGATTTTCTCAACTGCCGCCTTGTTATCACCCGACAGCATTGCGGTTTTTATATTCATTTTTTCAAGCTCGCTGATTGCCTGCTTGGAATCGGGCTTTACGGTATCTTCTATAAGAATATATCCGGCGTATGTACCGTCTATGCTCATGTAAATAACCGTGCCGAAAACGGCTTCATCGGGTGCGCCGTCAATAAGCTTGCGGTTGCCGAGAAGAATTTGCTTCCCATCAATTTCAGCCTGAATACCCTTGCCCGATATTTCCTTATAATTCTTTATTTTGCTTTCGTCTATTTCTTTGCCGTATTTTGTTTTTATCGAAACGGCAATCGGGTGATGAGAATAATATTCACCGTATGCGGCAAGCTCAAGAAATTCCGACTCGTCAATGCTTGAATTGATTTTGCTGACAGCAAATTCGCCCTTTGTCAAAGTACCTGTTTTATCAAAAACCACCGAATCAAGCTTTGAAAGCATTTCAAGATAGCCGCTGCCTTTAATCAATACGCCGTTTTTGGAGGAACAGCCGATACCCGTAAAGAATCCGAGAGGTACAGATATAACCAGTGCGCACGGACATGAAACTACCAAGAACAGCAGACCTCTGTATATCCATGTTCTGTAATCATGCGTTATAACTGACGGAATCAGCATAACCAAAGCCGCAAGCGCAACAACGATAGGGGTATAGTATTTTGCGAATTTTGTTATAAATCTTTCGGCAGGAGATTTTTTCGACTGTGCATTCTGAACCATATCCAGAATTTTTGAAACCGCACTTTCCTTAAATTCCTTTTCAACCGCAATGGTAATGGGCGAGTCCGTATTTACCGAGCCGCTCAAAACCTGAACTCCGCTTGAAACCTTTGCAAGCACGCTTTCACCCGTAAGAGCCTTTGTGTCAACAAAAGCTTCGCCGCTTACAACAGTACCGTCAAGAGGAACTTTTTCGCCCGGATTTATAAGTATTTCTTCTCCTATTTTTACTTCCTCGGGAGAAACCTTAATAACCTTTCCGTCTCTTTTTACATTTGCGTAATCGGGGCGTATATCCATAAGAGACGTTATTGATTTACGGCTTTTTTCGACGGCTTTGTCCTGTAGAATTTCTCCTATCTGATACAAGAGAACAACGGCGACAGCTTCTGAATAATTCCCTATTGCGAATGCACCGATGCTGGCAATAGCCATTAGTGCGTTTTCATCGAAAAGATGACCGCTGAAAAGACTTTTTACCGTATTTATAAGTATTTCGTAAGCGAGTATGATATATGCTGCAAGAAAAACGTACAGCTTTGCGGAATCGGGAACAAGTAAACCGATTATAAATATAACTGTACCTATTATAAGAGTTATCAGCTCTCCTTTTTCATCGCCGTCGCCGTGGCCGTGGCAATGACCGCAGGAGCAGCCGATATGTTCCTCATGTTCATGTTCATGTTCGTGTCCGTGTTCATGTTCATGGCAATGTTCATGCTCATGGCAATGACAGCTTTCGTGATTGTGTTCATGCTCGTGAACGTGTGAATGTTTTTCCATAATATAACCCCCCATAACATTTGAATGATTGTTCATATGTTCATTATAACATCTATATTATTCACTGTCAAGCTTTTTTGTGAAATTATTAATATTATGAAGTTTTTAATAAAAACAAATGCGTTAATTAATGTTTTTTTGGCATATTTGAAGAATTTAGCATACAAGTAAAAAAAAATAAAAAAACACTTGACATTTGCTCCGATTTTTTGTATAATTTTATAGACTGCTTAAAATATGGTTATAATATATGAAAGGAGAGCGTATAATGATAAGCGATGCTGAAAAAGAAAGATTGATTGTCGGTTTTAAACAGGCACTCAGAGCCGTTAAGGAAAACAGAGCGGCAAAGATTTTTCTTGCAAACGACTGCGAATCAAGAATAAGCGCTCCGCTGGAACAGGCTGCGTCGGCAGGCGAAACCGATATTTTCTATATTGATACCATGAAAGAGCTTGGTGCGATGTGCGGAATTGACGTTGGTGCAAGCTGTGCGGTCGTGTTAAAATAATTTTAAAGAAAGGAAGTAACGAGGTATGCCTACATTTAACCAACTGGTTAGAGTCGGAAGAAAGACATCAACTAAGAAGTCAACTGCTCCTGCTCTTCAGAAGAGCCTGAACTCTTTGAAGAAAAAGACTACAGACAAAAGCTCGCCTCAGAAGCGCGGTGTTTGTACTGCGGTAAGAACAGCTACACCTAAGAAGCCTAACTCGGCATTGAGAAAGATTGCCAGAGTAAGACTTACAAACGGTATAGAAGTAACTGCTTATATTCCGGGTATCGGACACAATCTTCAGGAACACAGCGTTGTTCTTATCAGAGGCGGAAGAGTAAGAGACCTTCCGGGTACAAGATACCATATTATCAGAGGTACTCTTGATGCTCAGGGTGTAAACGGTCGTTTGCAGTCGCGTTCAAAGTACGGTGCTAAGAAGCCGAAGGAAAAGAAGTAATTTAATGCTGTTTGATTAATGAGCAGCATGTATCACAAGTGCATATCGAGTTATTTTTAATAGATTATACATTTGATACGCGCTGACGGAATTTTGAAAAACTAAATTCAGAGTACCTGTGATATTCATGATGCGGTATTTTACCGCACAAATAATGAAGGAGGGAAGTAAAGTGCCAAGAAAAGGTTTTATAGCAAAAAGAGAAGTATTGCCTGACCCGATATACAACAGCGTTGTTGTTACAAAACTTATAAACAACATTATGCTTGACGGTAAAAAGGGTGTTGCACAGAAAATCGTATACGATGCGTTCGACATTGTAAAAGAAAAGACCGGCAAAGACGCACTTGAGGCGTTTACCGAGGCTATGGATAACATCATGCCTGTACTTGAAGTAAAGGCAAGACGTGTCGGCGGTGCGACATATCAGGTTCCTATGGAGGTTCGTCCGGAAAGAAGACAGACATTAGGACTCAGATGGCTTACACGCTACGCAAGAGAGCGCAGCGAGAAGACAATGAAGGAAAGACTTGCAAACGAGCTTGTTGACGCATTAAACGGTACAGGCGGTTCTGTTAAGAAGCGTGAAGATACCCATAAGATGGCTGAAGCTAACAGAGCGTTCGCACACTACAGATGGTAGTCTTTTCAATGATTGCTTAACGCAATACAAAACGACATTAACATTTTTAAATAAACCAACCTTATTTGAAAGGAGGAAAATATTTTGGCTAGAGAAATTTCACTTGACAATACAAGAAACATTGGTATCATGGCGCATATAGACGCCGGTAAAACTACCACAACCGAAAGAATTTTGTATTATACGGGTATTAACCATAAAATAGGTGAAACTCACGACGGTGCCGCAACAATGGACTGGATGGCTCAGGAGCAGGAGCGTGGTATTACGATTACATCGGCTGCTACAACTTGTTTCTGGACAAAGAAGGAAGGCTATAAGAGCGGTATCAAGCACAGAATTAACATTATCGACACACCGGGACACGTTGACTTTACTGTTGAAGTTCAGCGTTCATTGAAGGTGCTTGACGGTTCTGTTACAGTAATGTGTGCCAAAGGCGGTGTTGAACCGCAGTCGGAAACTGTTTGGAGACAAGCTGACGAATACAACGTTCCGAGAATGATATACGTTAATAAAATGGATATTATGGGCGCTGACTTCTACAGAGTTGTTGACATGGTGCATGAAAGACTTCATGCAAACGGCGTTCCGATTCAGCTGCCGATAGGTGCTGAAGAAACATTCAAGGGCATTATCGACCTTATGATAATGAAGGCTGAGATATATTATGATGACCTTGGAAACGATGTAAGAATCGAAGAAATTCCGGAGGATATGCTTGAAAAAGCACAGGAATACCGTGACAATATGATTGAGGCAATTTGTGAAACTGATGAGGCTCTTATGGAGAAATACTTTGAAGACCCCGATTCAATCACGGTTGACGAATTGAAGGCTGCTTTGAGAAAAGCTACCATTGATAACGAGATTGTTCCTATGCTTTGCGGAACATCATACAGAAACAAGGGCGTTCAGATGCTTCTTGACGCTGTTATCGATTATATGCCCGCTCCTACGGATATAGCTGATATAAAGGGAATCAACCCCGATACAAACGAGGAGGAGTCGAGACCGTCATCAGACGACGCTCCGTTTGCTGCTCTTGCATTCAAGATTGCAACAGACCCGTTTGTGGGTAAGATTTGTTATTTCAGAGTTTATTCGGGACTTGTTAAATCAGGTTCGTACGTTTTGAACTCATGCAAGGGTCATAAAGAGCGTATGGGACGTATTTTGCAGATGCACGCTAATGACCGTAAGGATATTGACTGCTGCTACAGCGGTGATATAGCTGCGGCTGTTGGTTTGAAGAATACAACAACAGGTGAAACGCTGTGTGACGAAGACCATCCTATTATTCTTGAATCAATGAACTTCCCTGAGCCGGTTATCAGAGTTGCTATTGAGCCTAAAACTAAGGCAGGTCAGGAAAAGATGGGTATTGCTCTTGCAAAGCTTGCAGAAGAAGACCCGACATTCAAGACCTACACAGACGAGGAAACAGGTCAGACAATTATCGCAGGTATGGGTGAGCTTCACCTTGAGATTATCGTTGACCGTCTGCTTCGTGAGTTTAAGGTTGAGGCAAACGTTGGTGAACCTCAGGTTTCATACAGAGAGGCTATCAGAAAAGCAGTTGACGTTGAGCATAAGTATGCACGTCAGTCAGGCGGTAAGGGTCAGTACGGTCACGTATTGCTGAAACTTGAGCCGCTTGAAGAGGGCAAGGGCTACGAATTTGTAAACGCAATTGTCGGCGGTGCTATTCCTAAAGAATACATTCCTGCTGTTGACGCCGGTATTCAGGGCGCAATGCAGAGCGGTGTTCTTGCAGGCTACAATGTTGTTGACGTTAAGGCTACACTTTATGACGGTTCATATCATGAAGTCGACTCATCGGAAATGGCATTTAAGATTGCCGCATCAATGGCGTTTAAGGAAGGTATGAAGAAGGCAGACCCTGTTATTAAGGAGCCTATCATGCTTGTAAACGTAATCGTTCCTGACGAGTATCTTGGTTTCGTTATCGGTGACTTGAGCTCAAGACGAGGTATGGTTAAGAGTCAGGAATCGCGTTCGGGCGGAATCACTCAGGTAACTGCCGATGTTCCTTTGTCGGAAATGTTCGGTTACGCTACCGTTCTTCGTTCAGGTACACAAGGCCGCGGACAGTACACGATGGAGCCTTCACATTACAGTGAAGTTCCAAGGTCTATCCAGGAAAAGATTATGAACGAAAGGTCGAAAGACTGATTTTAATAAAAATGTTTTCTCAAAATAGGCTTTTTAGCCCGTTTTGAGGAAGAATTTTATATATTTTATAAAAAATTTCAAAAAAACACTTGATTTTTTTTGAAAAAGATTGTACAATATAAGTACTATTGTAAGTTTTATTTTAAGGAGGAAATTTAAAATGGCAAAAGCTAAATTTGAAAGAAATAAGCCGCACGTTAACATTGGTACAATCGGCCACGTTGACCACGGTAAGACAACTCTTACAGCTGCTATCACAAAGGTATTGGCTATGAAGGGTCAGGCTCAGTACGAGGCTTACGACATGATCGATAAGGCTCCTGAGGAGAGAGAAAGAGGTATCACGATTTCAACAGCTCACGTTGAGTACGAGACAGATACACGTCACTATGCTCACGTTGACTGCCCGGGACACGCTGACTACGTTAAGAACATGATTACAGGTGCTGCTCAGATGGACGGCGCTATCCTTGTTGTATCAGCAGCAGACGGTCCTATGCCTCAGACAAGAGAGCACATCCTTCTTTCAAGACAGGTTGGCGTTCCTTATATCGTAGTATTCATGAATAAGGCTGACCAGGTTGACGATGAAGAGCTTATGGAGCTTGTTGAAATGGAAATCAGAGACCTTTTGACAGAGTATGACTTCCCCGGTGACGAAATTCCTATCGTTAAGGGTTCAGCTCTTCAGGTTATCGAATCAGATTCAACAGACATCAACGCTCCTGAGTACAAGTGCATACTTGACCTTATGGACGAAGTTGACAGCTATATTCCGACTCCGGAAAGAAAGGCTGACTTGCCGTTCTTGATGCCTATCGAGGATATTTTCTCAATCACAGGTCGTGGTACAGTTGCTACAGGTAGAGTTGAGAGAGGTCAGTTAAAGATTAACGATGAAGTTGAAATCGTTGGTTTGACAGACGAAAAGAGAAAAGTTGTTGTAACAGGTATCGAAATGTTCAGAAAGCTTCT
>CAKSGG010000116.1 GCA_934454215.1 uncultured Clostridia bacterium | reverse complement strand
TAACAGTTTTAGCAATAAGATGGATATATACATGACCGGTTGCCATGTATTTTACCCATAAATCTATTATAGTAGGAAATAAATATTATAAGTAACGATTTTTTTCAGCGCATTATATATGACACATATTCTATATTTGATGCAAAAACCGCCGGAAATCAAAAACAGCTGATTATAGCATATTCCCCCTCAAATTCTCTTTCGGAATACTGTTTTGCGGTAGCCATTCCTTACAAGGACATATATGCACAGGCAAAAAGCTTTCAGCTTTTATCATACATACTGGCAATATTTGTCGTTATTTTTACCCTTACCGCTGCATATTTCAGCACAAAACATGTTTATGCACCATTTGAAAAAATAGCTAAAATGTTCGGAATGAAAAAAAATAAAGAAAATTCAGATACAATCCAATACATATATTCCTCTGTACTCGACACAATTAATTCAAACCGCAAGTTGAAAGAGGAATATTCCACCAATTTACCCTTTTCTGCCGAAAAGTTTATTGTCAATACTTTGAACTCAGAGTCGCAATTTTTTGAAGATGATTCTGTTTCGCACAAATTATCGGATATTTTTGAATATTCATTTTTTTCTTCTGTAATATTTAAAATACTTCCTTCCGAAAAATTCGGTGAAACTTTTTCAATAGTTGAATTTGGCGAAATACAAAACAGCCTTTACAACATCATCCGCATTTTATTTAACGAAAGATTTCGCACCTATGTTATCCCAAGCGAAACAGATACTCTGTATTTGCTTTTGAATCTCCCTTCGGCGGATTTTACGGATGAGATAAACAACACTATAAATGAACTGGACAATCTTCTTAAAAATGATTTGCCGCTCGTTCATATCTATATAGGACTTGGAGGAATATGTCACGGTCCGGCAGGCTTGAGAGAAACGCACGCTGCCGCAGTTGCGGCTATTCCCTCAGATTTTGATACAGACAATATAAAGGTAAATATCACTGCCGGTAAAAACCTTGAAAACTATTTACTGAGAAGTTCTGATGAAAATAACCTTTCCAATATGTTAATTACCGGTCAAATTGAACAGGCAAATACTCTCATTCAAAATATCCTCGACACCAAAAAGGCAGGAAACCTTTCCGACTATGCGTTTTCACAGTTGGCAGTTCAAGTTCTGACCATACTTTTCCGGGTTATGAGAACAAAAAATCTAAACTATGACCCGGAATATGCAGGCGACACTGTACTGATTCAAAATATTATTGCTTTGCCATATGATAAATTGATGAACACAATTTTTGAATTTACAAATCAGATTTTTACTCATATGGATACCATATCTTTGCATACAGATATTAAAGAAATAATAAATTATATGCATGAAAATTATACCAAGGACATAAATCGAGATACTACCGCACAGGTATATCATATAAGCCCGAAACACCTTTCGTCTCTTCTTAAACAAGAAGTCGGAATGAATTTTACCGATTATCTTGCCTATATAAGAATAGAAAAAGCCAAAACATTGCTTAAGACAACAAAATTGTCCATAACAGAAATATATGAAAGCACAGGCTTTAATAATAGAACTACATTTATAAGAACCTTTAAGAAGGAAACCGGATTGACCCCATCCGAATTCCGAAAAATTATTTAAAATATACTCATTTAAAATCTATTGCGAAATAGCTTGATTTTTTCTTCGGGGTTGACTCTTCGTGCACGATATACGCCGCAGCCACGCATTGAAATGGGATTTTCCCCTTTGCTGATAGCCGAAAGGCTCGGACACGAGAGAGTTCAGACAACAATGGAAACATACAGCCACCTTTATCCGAACAAGCAGATTGAGGTTGCAAATCAGCTTGACGAGTTAATGGCTAAAAATATCACTTCTGATGTAGCCAATTTGTAGCCATTAAAAACACAAAATCCTCAAAAACCGCATAAAACAGCGGTTTTTGAGGACTAAAAATCAATAAAATGCTACTCCCGCTCGACAAGGTATTTGTAACCTCAAACACATTAGTTAATGCAATATCTGCCATAGTCTTTATAATATTTGTATTATACTAATTTTTCAGACTTCATAACTTTTTGTTGCCATATTGTTGCCAAATAATTATAAACCACAGTCTTTCAAATATTGAACAATAACCTTTAGTGGGAAATTATCTATTTTTGTACCCAAACCGTTTAAATCAGAATACAGGTGATTTGCTCGTATTTGTGCTAACTCCTTAATGCTATCATTTGAAAGTTGCATTTCCTTGCCATTCTTTAAAAATTGAGATAGGTATTTACGTAAAATATCAACATTATCGGCATTTTCGCAAATCCATTTTATTTCGCTTGAAATAGCATGCTTTTGCTCATCAACATAGCAGTTACGCAGTTCCGTAATTTTATCTAATAAATCTAATGTTTCACTCGGTTTCTCCATATCAACACTCTTACCTCCGTATTTACCAAACGAGGTTATTCAATATATTATTTGCGGATTTTACATCAACTTGATTATACAAATATGCACTTCGCAAAAGATTGCCCGGAACCATATAATCGTACTTGTCTTTTTTAGGAGCCGCATCTTTTGCAAGAACCATACCCGGATTGTTTTGGTCTATTTTTAAATTCATTAAGCAGTTGATAAGTTCTTTTTTCTCCAATCCGCTTCTGAATGTCAGATAACCGAATCCTCCCTCGACAGAACGAATATCGAGCTGTTCTTTTAATCCATACGAAAACAAATTCAATATTGTCGCTAATTCTTTTGTTCCCGTCCACGGACAAATATGGTAAGCATTTTCGGAAAACTGTATTATATCATGTTCCAATATTCCGCTTTCTCTCGCAACTTTTCTGGCATCCGTCAAAAGTTGTATTGCATTAGGACGCAAATATGTATATATTATATCTTCCTGCAATACTTTCTTTATTCGTTTAAATATTTTTTCGTGAATATTTCCTCCGCTGCCGTTCCATATCGGAATTCTGCTGCTCTTTGTTGGATTTACATAAATACTTTTCCGTTCTTCATCAACCGATATTACAACCCAAGAACGCCCGGCAAGAACAAATACCTCTCCCAATGCCGGGCAATTATCTAACGTTCCGATTTCACCGGTTTTACTTAATACCTTGTATGTTTCTTCATCTTGAAAAACGGCATAGAATGTGAAATAATTACATATCTTTTCTCCAAGCAATCCAACTATTATACCGCCATTTTCCATACGCTGTAAATATTCTTTTTCAAGCATATACTTCAGCAATTCTCGGTATTCATCAGCAGAAACAATGCCCTTAAACGCCGGAAGCAACAAAACTTTTCTTGCAAGTTCAGATGGTGTAAGCTCACCGCAAGCCATAAGTGTACTCAGTGTTTGATGAGCAAGCAGACTAAAAGGTTTTTTCTTTTTCTCAAAAGGCTCAACCCATCTTTCTTCCAAATATAGCTGAATAATTGCAATTGAACAAAGCAGACTCCACGGCATCGCCTCTAACGGGTTTTTATGTGAATTATAATACAAATTCAAAAACATCATTTGAGATTTACCCGTTCTTCGCCCGGAACGCCCAAGTCTTTGAACAAAACTGGAACACGAAAACGGTGCTCCTAATTGAATAGTGGAATCTAAATCACCTATATCAATTCCCAGCTCTAATGTCAGGGTAGCCGCAGCAACAGTAGATCCCTCATTTTCTTTTAAAGCAGTTTCAGCCTCTTTTCTCAATTCGGCTGACACACTTCCGTGATGAACATAAAAAACATCACTTTCGTTGCGTTTCTCGGCTTCCCTTTTCATATCTCCGATAGTTTTTTCTGCATTTTGTCTGCTATTTGTGAAAATCAGGCACTTCTTATTATGGCAATTATCGTATAAAAATTTATTGTATTGATTCAGCACACTTACAGCTTTTGATTCATCATCAGGCAAAATAAAACTTTCCACACATAGTGATATTGTTCGTTTGTGGCTTTGTATGCCAACAGCGATTGCACTTTTATCACTCCCGGAAGTTAAAAATTCCATTGCAGGGGCGTAATCATTCAAAGTTGCAGAGAGCCCGATTCTTCTCGGCACGCAACCTGTCATTTTCTCTAATCTGTCAATCAAGCAAAGAACCTGAAGTCCTCGATCTTCACCCATCAAAGCATGAATTTCATCAATTACTATAAAACGCAAATCTGAAAAAAGTCTGCAGGCATCACCCGGATGACGCATAACAAGAGCCTCTAACGATTCGGGTGTTATCTGTAAAACACCTTTTGAGACTTTCAAGGCTTTTTTCTTATGTGCTTGCGAAACATCTCCGTGCCAAGACCAAACAGGTATTTGAGCATCTTCCAACAATTCACTCAGCCTATCAAACTGGTCATTTATCAAGGCTTTTAATGGACCGATATACATAATGCCAACAGATTCTGACGGTTTTTGTTCAAGTAAAGTAAGCATAGGGAAGAATGCCGCCTCTGTCTTTCCAGATGCAGTACCAGAGGCGATTATAACATGCTTATCGGTGTCCAAAATAGCATTGCACGCTTCAACCTGTACTTCACGCAAATCAGTCCATTTTTTACGATATATATATTCTTGTATAAAAGGAGCATAACGCTCAAATGCACTTTTACTCATATGTTAAACTCCGCAAATAAATCATCGGTTTCTTCATCAATTTGCTCGGGATCTTTTTCCGCGCTCTTTACGGCAAAGCCTTGTTCGTTTATCAACGAATCAAATGTTGCATCAGGATTTTGATAAAGTATGTTTAAAAGTCCGAGAAAATCTCGTGTTACCTCTCTTGGTGTGAGCAGCTGGTCGGCTCCCAGCCTTCCGAGAACCGTATTTAAAAACGCCGTAAGTTCTTTTGAACCCAGTTTGTTTTCATAAGAATAATAGCTGCTATGCAATTCACACAGACGTTCAAGCAACAGATAAATTTCTTCCGGTGAAAGCTGATTAAGCTTTATTACCGGACTTGTAAAATCAACAAAACCTTGTGTTGCAAAGCGGTTATCCGCAAGTCTTGACCGAAGGGCCTCATAGCTGAACAAGCCTCGGCGTTCATCATAAATAAATTGCGGCGTTCCGCTCATAAACACACCTATATATTCAGCTTTGCCTTGCATTGTATCATTAAATATGGTTAAAACTTTTTCGTAGTTACTGTCGCGTGCCTGCTTATGATTTATTTTATACAGATTGACACCCTCATCAATAAAAACAAGCAATCCTTTATATCCAGCTTTTTTTACAAATAGAGCAAAAAGTTTCAAGAACTCGTACCAATTCTGATCATCAATAATACTATCAACCGGAAGTTCTTTTTTTGCTTCGGTTTTGTTTGCATATTCTCCGCGAAGCCAACGCAGGGCAGATGTTTTCAAAACCTCATCTCCTGTTTTCATACCTTTCCAATATGAATTTATAACATTTGCAAATGCAAATCCGTAAGCCATTTCGGAGAGTTCTGATAAAACATCGGAAATTTTTTCGCTCACCGCATCAATGAGAGCCGGATCATTTACCTGTAAATTTTCTTCCTTTGCGGTAATAGCCTGCAATGATGCAATCCACTTTTGAATAACTGATTCCAACGCACTGCCTTCCGGGCGTGTACGTGTAGAAGTATGTTGTATCAATTCTCTGTATGTAGCAAGTCCCTGCCCATTTGTACCAACAAGCCTGCGTTCCGGCGAAAGGTCGGCATCCATAACTACAAATGAGCGTTCCATAGCATTATTACGAATTGTTTGCAATAAAAAACTCTTTCCGCTTCCGTATTGTCCGCACACAAATCTAAATGCCGCACCCCCGTCTTCAACGGTTGCCAAATCATTAAGAAAAGCGTTTATTTCACCCTGTCTGCCTACCGCAATATGTCTGAGTCCTATTCTCGGAACAACTCCGGCTGTCAAAGAATTAATCAGTGCCGCTCCTTCGCGACGATTTATCGTTACCGCCATTTTAATTCCTCCTATTTTACGGCTTTTTTAAGTTCATCCTCATATTGCTCCAATATGCACATTTCATCTTCGAAAGTATCTATAAGAATATCTCCAATATACTGGGAAGCAATATCGTTAATCTCATCTACAAGAATTTCAGGCATAGACATTTGAGCATCAGCAATTTTGTCTATGCGATTCTTTACATCAGTTCGGGATAGTATAACACAAATTATCTCTTCCTGATACGGTGAGAGGCTTTCAAAAAGTTCTTTCATTTCTTCCGAAAGAAGTGTTAAATCAAATGTTGAATCCGCTGTTGCATTCGGTTTTGCTGTTTCAATTTCTTCAAGATGTTCATACAGATAATCAAACTCATCTCTGTAATCATCTTCAAGTATCAAATGATTTCCTTCAACAACCAGCAAGTCACACGCTAAAAGCTTGCCGGATAGTCCATTGATTATGTCAATTGATGCCTGACAAGATGAATTATAATCAATTTCCCATGAATGTTTTTGTAATTCATCAATCAAATTTCGGCAATACTGCGGCATAGCTATAAATATTTCTTTTGCCTCTTTCAAATCAGTCAACAATTCTTTTATTTCGGAAGAAGTTTCTTCCACCTCAAGAGCATCTCTGACTGCATCCGATTGTGTTCTTAACTCTTTTATGTTATCAAAATTAAGATTTATCTCGGTTTTCTTTTCCGGAACAGACTCATGCTTAATCGGTGAATATTCTTTATGCAAAAACGCTTTTACGAATTTTGCAGTTTCATCATCTAATAAAACACCTCTTAACCGTCCTCGGCAGTTATATAATTCCCTTAACACATTTTCTGCATATCTTACCAATTCATTTATATATGCCCGTAATTTTGCACTGTTTATGTAGTCCTTAACCGTAATATCCACCCTTTGATTTGAGTTTTTGCAATTTGCACCTCGAAAAGCATAATAGGTTTGTTTCCTCGGGCGATTTGGTACGTATTTATCAAGTATTCCTTTGCCCTCTTTTTTATATAATGCTGCATCAGCCAATGCAACAACTCTCGGAATAGCCTCATTCATAAGCATTTTATGCCCGTCTTTATAAAATTTACTTCTTACTAATGAATAATCGCACAGTGAATCTATCAGAGCAAATGTCAGCTTTAAAGGTATCTCGCCGCTATGTTTGCTTATAATAACATTTTTTATCTCGGGTTGATACGGTAATGATAAGTCTGTCCATTCCGGCATTTCAAAGTCAAGGTTGTAAAGTTGGCAAAACTCAAATATCCACTCAAACAAATATCCGTCCAGCTTGGGATATTCCTTTCTGTAATTTTCCCACAGTTCCATTAATTGTTTATAACTGTCATCAGCATTGTTCATACCATATCCGCTTAACAGTTCATATACATGAACAAATATATATGATAGGTCTGTGTCTAAATATATCCCTTTTCGGACTTGACTTCTCCAATAAAAATACCATTCTTTCTGCTGCTTGTCCATACTGCTGTATGTTGGATAGTATTGCATAAACGGGACAAATTCAGCTTTTTTGCCTTCTTTATGCTCAAACTGTTTCATATCCTTTATAAAATCAGCAGGTTGATATAACGATTCGTAATCAAAGTGAATTTCAAGGTTATCGTTCGGAGCAGTATGTTCTTCCTTTTTGACAGGCTCAAAATTCATCCGTGGTATGGGTTGAGTATGCTCTTCATTTCCCGGCACACAAACATCTGTAAACATAGTAGCAGTATTGCCTGTGGTATTACTGCTTTTTGTATCGCTTGTTTCAGTTTTTGATAATTGTGTGTCATTTTCATTTGTTTGTTTCTCTAAAACATTCTTAATTGTATTTATCAGCCGAGTCCTTTCAGAAAATAGAGCCTTACCATCACCTTTTTCATATTTGTTTTCAACAGCAGAATCATCAGCGAATGAATTTGATGTTGCTTTGGCAGATTTTTTTGATATGTTTGTTATCGTGCTATGATAGTTCATAAACTTTGTAAAATAATCTTGCAATGCAGAAACCAATTTATGATTTGAACATTCAAGGTATATATTTATTCCGTCAGAAGATTTAAAATTAATCCCACCATATCTGCATACCGGAATCTGCCTATTATCGTTGAATCTCCTATCCGGTCCACCGTTCTTATTTACATATTTCCAAGTGTGACTAACAACTTCTGCATCTCTCGGCACAAATTCGTTTTCCACGAAATTTGTAAAAGAAAAATCCGTTGTCAATTTGCTATACGATTTACTTCCAACGCCTCCCATATTTTTAAAAACAATCATCCTGTCAGGCGTGAAGTATATCTTTTCGCTTTTTAAATTTAAACAAAATACATTTATATTGCAAGAAATATACCATGGCATTTTGCAAACAACATTAACCCTATGCCTTGTGACACTATTTCCTGCACCGGCATTATATTTAGTATTATAAACGCGAGTTAATGAGTTAACCTGCCATAGTCTGTCGTTTTTAGACATTTCGGTCAAAAAACTGTTCAAATATTCGTACTTTTTTCTGTTATCATCGTCCATTTCATATGATAAGTCAATCTTCCAATCAAGAGAAATTAACAATTTTAGCACTATTCCAACAGGAATTAAAAACACGGACAAAAGACATATATTTGCAATGGTATCGATTATTCTCAATTTGCGTATTTGTTTTATTATTTCATCATTATCTCCAACATCAGATATATTGGTGTTGTTGAAATATTTTGTTTCTCCCGTAATTAGTTTTGTATTTTGATCATAATTTAATTTTTCGTTATTATTTTTTCGCCCTACATTTTCTACCCAAGAAATCCCTGTTCCCAGGATTGAATATGTTTTTCTTTGAGAGCCATTAGGACTATAAGTATGCCTATATCCCGGGAATCCCCAACTGTACCCAATGCCGGATTTGCTTATATTTATCCTAAATCCGCCGCCAAGATTAATGCTTTTCCTAAATCTTAATCCCATATTACTCCTCCTAAATTAAACAGACCGCTACATATCTAAACTGTTTTCATTAAGCAAAAAGTCAAATATGCCCATAGTGGTAATGCCGCTGTCATCACGTTTAAGCTTAATATCATCTTTCACGACAATGATTTTTTTGAAGGAATCCTTTGTTTTTAACAGTGATTTCTTTTCTTGTATTTCTTTTGCTTCGTTCGGCATATCAAAAGCTGATTGGATGTAATACTTGTTGTTGCCTTTTGTTGCAATGAAATCTATTTCCAATCCCTTTTGCACCCTTTTCCCTTCATCATTGGTTTCGACTATTTCGACAACACCGACATCTACACGATAGCCCCGTATTTTAAGCTCATTAAATATAATGTTTTCCATAATGTGGTTTTCTTCTTGTTGTCTGAAATTAAGCTGTGCGTTTCTTATGCCGATGTCAGTAAAATAATATTTTGAAGGTGTTTCAATATACTTTTTACCTTTTACATCGTATCTGACTGCCTTATCCATCAAAAATGCATCTGTAAGATAACCCAAATATTTTTTTATGGTTTTTTCGGTGATTTTACTGTTTTTAACACTTCTGAAAGTTCTGCTGAGCTTGGCAGGATTGGTAAGTGAGCCAACAGATGATGCAAGAATATTAACTAATTCTTCAAGCTCGCTTTCATTACGGATTTTGTTTCTGTCAACAATATCGCTGATATAAACCTTTTTTAATAAAGACGAAAGATATTCCGCTTTCATTTCATCATCTTCACGAGTCAGAATGAGGGGAAGTCCGCCATAGGTATAATAGTCTTTCCACGCTTGAGACATACTGCCGTCATATACTGAATTGTACTCAGCAAAAGAAAGAGGATTAACGTGTATTTCATCCCCTCTGCCTCTAAATTCCGTAAGAATATCACTCGACAAAAATTTAGAGTTACTTCCTGTTATATATACATCCAAATTTCTAATATGAGATAGTCCGTTTACCAAATCCGAAAAATCTCCGACATATTGTATTTCATCAAGAAAAAGGTAGTATTGTTCTTTGTCTTTAATCTGCTCCTTTATATAATTATATAACACTTTCGGCTCTCTGAGTTCCTCGTTCATTATATCATCAAGAGCAATTTCTATAAGATGGTCTTCACTAATTCCTTTATTAAGCAAATAATCGTGATACAAATGAAAAAGCAAATACGATTTACCGCATCTTCTTATGCCGGTTACCACCTTAACCAAACCATTACACTCTCGTTTTATCAGTTTGTTTAAATATAAATCTCGTTTAATTTCCATATCATCCACTCCATTTTTAGTCGATATTATAGATTTCTATGGTCTAATTATAACATATTATTACCCGATAGTCAATATTTTAGGACAGATTTAGTCTAACTGTTGCAAAAAAATGTTTTTACGCACAGTACCAAATAGAATTTTATTCTTAACATATATTTATCTTTCCTTGCCTAAATATCGTCTTTTTTTATCCTTTTCGGCTTCTTGTTCAACCCAGATTACATAATTTTGATGTTCCCGTATTGTTTCAATATCTTGAAAAATATTGTTACACATCCGCACATCCTTGCGAAGTTTTTGTAGTTTTGAATTTATAGTCTTAATTTCTGCCTTTGAGCTGTTTTTATCATATAATTTGCCCCGTTGAAATACCAAATCTGATATATTCTTTTCGGTATTTTTCTTAAAA
>CAKSGG010000115.1 GCA_934454215.1 uncultured Clostridia bacterium | reverse complement strand
TAATATTTAGCAAGCACGAAATCACGCAACATACCAATAAGTTTAGAAAACATAATAACAAGCATCAACATTGGCAATCTGCTTTTTTTGTTATTCATTTATTGTCTCCTCTACTGCAATATATTTTCCAGACCTAACTGCGTTCACAACATATTTCGGCATGATTACAAGGAATAATGTCATCATATAGCTATCAATAGGTGATTGCATCAAACATGCTGTATTTGTCATCATAAATGTTATTGTTGAAAGCGACATTGCTAAAAACAACGCAGACAAATTTTTATCTATTTTGCGTATACTAAGAGCATTTTTAATACTTGCAAATATAATTGCAAATAAATATAATAAACCAAACACACCCCAAATCAGCAAGGTTTGCAGGAACATATTATGAAACGTAGAATGCTGAAAATTCATATCAAGATATTTGTTTATATATGAATAACCGTATCCGAATATCTGCTCATATAGTGATCCTCGTTTAAAAAGCATTGTTGCGCTGTTCCACATATCAAACCTTCCGGCATCATTGCTTTCTTTAAAAAGTATTTTAGAAACAAATTCACGGGCATCCGAAGAAAAAATAAAAAACAAGGTAGCAGCAAATAATAATAACACGAACCTACTTTTTAGATTTTTATTATCAGATGTAAATGTGAAAACACATACAATAAGCATAAAAGATGTGTATGATGTTCTTGAAAGTGTCAGCACCAGATTTACAACAAAAAGTAATATTAAAAGCCTATATAAAGTTACATATTTTTTTTTAGAAGTATTTTTACTGCACATATATGCTGATATAATTCCAAAAATAAGATACATACCATATTCATGACCACTTAGAAAAAAGGAAGAAAGCTCATTTCCATAAGCAACATTCAGACTCAAAAAATTTCTGAAGTAATCCGTTCTGAAGAAAACGCAATAAAGCGCCATATAGGCTACTGTAGCCGTAATCAGTTTAAAAAATGTAAAGTATAATTCTTTACTCATCGTCGCATCTGTCTGACACACATAAACCAAAAAGGAGAAAATAGCAGGAAATATATAATAAATTAATTCCTTCGTTTTAAATTCGGTTTTCTTTGTAATGAACATAAGTAATATATATATTACAAATGCAGACCAAATCAAAAATCTCGGAGAACTTTTTATTTTTGCATTTCTGACAAACACGTATGTAAGAAGTATTATAAGAACAAGCTTCAGTACAAGTGCCGCCGATGATGTTGACATATACTCACCCATATTCTGTACAATAACAAGTATAAGCCAATATACATATGTTACAATCATTATCCTTTTTCCCGAATTAATATTTATATATTCATTCATTTTGTTTGACACTTATCACACCTCCGTTGTTTACTATATCTGTTATAAGTTCTTCAAAAGCTTTGGTTATAGCTTGTTTATTATGGTTAATACCGCTTATTTTTAACGCACGTTTTTCGTATTCATCTCTTACACTTTTATTTTCAATGACATTTATCAAGGCTTTTTCTAACATACTTGGGTCAGTTACAAGCACCGCGGCATTTGTTTCTTTAAGATACTCACTTAAAGTTATATTATCCGGAAGATATGCAAAAAGACATGTTCCGCAAGCAAACGAATCTGCAATTTTAGTCGAAAAAGCAAATTTTAAATCACGTTTATGGATATTTTCAAAGCTTTCACAATGAATTAAAAGCTTACTTCTCTTCATTATAGTGCAACATTCGTCAAATGAAACAAAACCATGATAAATGATATTCCTATTCGCATTCAGTGTTTTAGCTATTTCTTCAGACTGGCATTTTCCGTAAATATGCAACCTATAACCATGCCTGCCTAAAGCATCTGCTATTTCGCAAAGTGACGTTTCTCTGCCGACCGCAATATTCCCGAGATAGGAAATTTCATTACTTTTTTTTTCGGCATCGTATTTACTAAAATCATTTGCCGGATTCATAAGGACAATGCTTTTATGTTTAAAATGCTTTTTATACTCTGCTTCAAGCAGTCTCGAATTATATATGACTGCAGAAATATATTTCATTGTTTTCTTAAAAATTCTATCACAATGAAATTTATTTATACATCCAAAAAACCCTTCACCATGAGTTGATTTCAAAAAATAATCCTCACAATTATAAAGAATAATAGGTATATTATATTTTTTTGATAATTTCATTGCAGTTTTATCTAAAAAAGCATTATTTCCGGATAGAAGAAATATAGCTTCAGGTTTAAAATCTTCAATCCAATTAAAAAAGCTTTTGTTCTGCCATGCATTTGTTTCCCATATAATTTGTCGTATATATCTAAACGCTTTGTTTTTCCTATTTTTTTTTACATGATTGTAAATTTTACTTTTAGGAGACTCACTTTCTTGTAAATATGTTATTTTCCGCCCCACTTGCTTGCCTAATAAAGCCTTTAACGCTTCCTCATCAGTAACGCGAAAATATCGTTCACATCCATTCCAGTCCGGAACATCTGGAGATGCATAAAATTGTGCAAGGCAGCTTTTATCCCAATTTTCAATCAGATTGATAATAGTTCTTCCATTTGCATTTGTACTCAAAAGACTATTAAAGCTTATTATTAAAAGACGTGGCAATTTTTTTTTAGTATTATCCAATTAAATAACTACCTTTCAATTTTTTCCTTAATATAGTAGATGAGATTCCATCAGTATGCGGAAGATATACTATTTCAACACCGTAAGGAGCAAATTCATCTTCATATTTATTCCAAGCCTCTGTGTTTTTCCAATCGCTTCCTACATACATTTTATTAAATCTTTTTTCCATATTTAAATATGCCCGGAGTTTGTTTTTATCCTTTTGCGGTACAACCTCATCAACATACTTTATCGCATTTACTATTGCCGCTCTCTCTTCATACGGAATAATAGGAAGCTTATTTTTGTCCTTTTTCACTAATTCATCAGTAGAAATTCCCACAATTAAATAATCGCAGTCTGCTTTAGCTCTTTTTAATATATTTAAATGCCCAATGTGAAACATATCAAAAACGCCAGTAGTATAACCTATAACCATTTTTATAGCCCTTTCTGCATTTCTTTTTTTACTTCGGTTTCCAATCCTTCGCGATACGGACCAAAATCAAGTTTTACTATATCATGCGTTACCCTTTTTTCTTTAGGAGGAAGTTGCATATAATCTGCGCCGTACAGTCTTTCAAGAATTTCTTTATACTTGCATGGAGCAGAATATTTTCTGTCTTCAAATTCTAATTTACATCCGTCACCGAAAACGCCGTTTTCAAAGAGCTGCTTTTTCCATTTAAAATGGCTTGCAAAGTTTGTTGTATACTTACATTCTTTACCGTTATCTTTTTGACAAGCATATTCAAATAAGCTATTTACAAGCCCGTCCGGTATCAAGAAAAGAAAACCACGCAAAAGTTTACCTATATAATATTTAGGACCTGTTTTTGTTATTTGGCAGTTATGCTTTATGGTTTTAAATGCAAAAATCCAACGAACAATGCTGCCGCGCAGAAATAATTCCACACCACCATTTTTCCGCACATTGTCAAGTGGAAAAATATCAACATATACACCTTCGTTTATACCGGCATTTTCAAAATATGATTCTCTGTGTATTGTATTATTAAGACGCACCTTTGCAATATATCTTGTATAATTTTTATCGGTATCAAATGTCTGAATAAAATACTTGCTACTGTATTTTTCCTGTATTATTTTGATAAAACGATTATAATCATCTCTGTACATTACAAGATCTATATCATCATCCCAGGGTATAAACCCTTTATGACGCACAGCTCCTAAAAGTGTTCCGCCGATTATGTAATATTTCAAATTATTCTCGGCGCATATTTTATCTATATCATCAACTATTTTTATCTGCAAAAGCTGCAGCATTCTATTTTGAGCATTCATAATCCTCTGTTGTGCTTTTATAGTCATGCACTCCCCTTAATCCATTTGAATAACGCTTTAAAAGCTTGATTTTTGACGTAGCATTGTTTTTTACTTCAATAAGAAAAAGCATTGGTGATGCAAAAAAACCATACATTGCACAAAAAAGTGCCCCTCTGTCATAATAATATTTTTCATCATATCCCCTAAACCATGTGGATTCATTTTGTTTTACGACACCTATATGCACCTGCGATGCAATTGAACGACAATGTTTTTTTATACAGTCTGTAATATACAGATTGTCTTCTCCTGCCTGATAGACTGCTCCCCCTCCAAACAAAAGAGAATAAAATATATTTTTTTTTAAAATCACATTTCGTCTTACAGCTATTCTGAAAGCACCATATCTAAGACAATTAAAACAATTCAGCTTATGTGTCTTTTTTGTAATAGCTTCCGGTCGTTTATCATTAAGAGATTTCAAATTAAATGTAATTAGATCGGCATGGGTATTTTGAAATTCTTCAATTATTTTTTTTTTATATTCATCATTATAAATAACATCATCATCTGCAAATAATATAATATCTGCATTTGCATTCATAAACGCAAGATTTCTGCTTTTCCCGACTCCCCTATCTGTTGTATTTACCCATTTTATATGATAATTTCTATATTCAAACTCTTCAACATTGTTTTTATCACATTGATTTATTACAACAGCATCAGAAGCTATATTCATTTCATCTAAAAGTATATAATTTGTTTGGTTCATTGTAGAGATTAACACCTGAAATGTCATTTTTTTCTCCTCCATAAAAGATCAAATGCCGAAACAGGATCGGCAAACACACTCTTTACAGCATTTGCTACTGCACCAACAAATTTCTTTTGTCTAAAAAGTGCAAAAGTAAGAACTGCATAATGCCTCATTTTAATATAGCTTATATCTTTTTTGCTAAAATTACCAAAATATTTTGATTTATATTCAAAAAGTCTATTTTCACCTTTAATTTTCTGTTCCCCACTCGACAAGCCACCATTGCCCTCATGAACATAAGCTTTAACATCGCAAATCGGTAAGTAACCAAATTTCCCGCCTTTATTTATTGCTTTAAGCATAAGGTAAAATTCATCACCTACATCAATAGGATCAAAACCACCTATACTTCTTATATATGTGCTTTTAAACATCATTGTATCTGTACCCGTAATGTGATACATCAAATGATATTTAAGCAACTCGTCCGGATTTTCGCTATTTATATAATATCTCGTTCTGTTTTCAATCAAAAGATTTTTTTCATTATACAGCTTCAAATCCGTAACACTGTAATCGCATTTTTCTTTCTCCATAAAACAATATTGCCGATTTAACTTTTCGGGAAGATATATATCATCATCATCAAGAAAGGTTATATATTTACCGCGACATATCTTAATCCCTGCGTTTCGCGTAAGAGAAGATCCTTGATTAGGATGATTTTGCAGGTAAATCAAATCAATATCATTTTTAATCTTAAAATCACTTACTATTACAGAAACTTTTTCATTCCATTCAGGATCATCATTATCATCAACAAGTATAATTTCAAAATTTCTGAAAGTCTGAGCGGAAAGAGAATTCAGAGCATCAGACAAGCCTTTATCGCGTCGGTACGATGCAATTACCACACTTATTATTATATCTTCTTTCATAGAGAAGCCCTATCCTTTTGTTTAGTATAATTATTTCCGCCCTCAACAACTCCGTCATGCTTCAAAACCGAAGTGATTGTTCCGAAAAACAGTTTTAAATCCTCTGCAAATGTAATATTCTGAGCATACACTCCGTCGAGTCTTGCTTTTTCTTCTATTGGGAGCTCATCGCGTCCGGATATTTGCGCAAGACCGGTAAGTCCGGGTTTTATGTCATTTGCTCCGTATTTATCACGTTCAGCAATCAAATCCTCCTGATTCCAAAGAGCCGGACGAGGACCGATAATTGCCATATTGCCAATTAAAATATCATAAATCTGCGGAAGCTCATCAATACTGAATTTGCGAATTGTTTTACCGATCTTGGTTATGTACTGCTCCGGATTACTTAACAAATGAGTCGGAATATCCGGAGTTTTCAGCTTCATGCTTCTGAATTTATGAAGCATAAAGGTTTTTTCCCCTTTTCCTATTCTTTTTTGTTTAAATATAACCGGTCCGGGATCGTCAATATATATAATTATTCCTACGATTATGAATACAGGCAGCAGGACAACTGCACCGACAAACGATAAGATAATATCTATCAATCGTTTTACAAAATTTTTATACATTTTATTCATATTCCCTTCCTCAGCGCATAGTCCGATTTATTTATATAATTACTAAACCAAATTACAGCAAGAAAACATTGCGCACCATATAAAAATTATATCACCTTTTTAATAAATTGTCAATTATTCATACACAATTTCGTTAATTTGCATAAACCCAAAACGTAGCAAATCGGACTAATGATTTCCTCAAAAAAGCATCGGTCTGAATATCGTGCATATAAATCAGCATAAACGCTCACTAAACATGAACATTTGTTTTATTTTTATGCACTCTTACAACATTTTACAACATAATTTGAATTACATAGTATTTGGTGAAATTAACGAACTCACGTTTTTTCAGCAACGTAACAGCCCTGATTTTTCTATTTGCATTAGGTGGATTTTATCGGTTTCCATAGTATAAATTCTCATTGTTTCCATGCCTGACCGTCCCTGAATATCGCCAAGATTGGCACGGATGATATAATATAAACAGAGTCGCTTTATAAAGGCTACGATTTCGCTATTGCTTCTTCTCTCCCACATCTCACGGCGTGAAACTTGCAAGTCGCTTTAGAATTCGTCGGTAACTACGTCTCGGTGTATTTTCACCACAGAGTTTTGATATGCCCGTAATACCCAAAAAGCGGCAGACCAATAAACAGTCTGTCGCTTTTGGCAAATCGCATATTAATAGGATTTTTCTAACATTTCCGAAAAAGCAAAACCCCCGAAAAAATAATAAATTCGGGGATTTTGTTTAATATTAAACTGGTGAGCCATCGGAGATTCGAACTCCGGACAACTTGATTAAAAGTTAAAATAAGCTCCCCATACCCACGTATTTATGCGGTTTTTCAGGTGTTAAAGTGCGTGGCATTAAGCACGGTAATATACAAGTAATATACAAATTACCCTTATTCAAATCTCCCATACCCTACAATCTTTTCATTCTCACCGGGCAAATCAGCGACCTTAACAACATCGCCCGAATGCGGCGAGTGAATTACTTTCCCGTCACCGATATAAATCTGCACATGAGTAACATTATTCGGGTTACTTCTGTACTTAAAAATCAAATCGCCCGGCTGCAATTCATCCCTGCTGATATGTGTTGAAGATTTGTATTGTTCTGCCGCCGTTCTCGGAACTTTCATACCGTTTTTCGCATAAACGTATTGCACCAGTCCGGAGCAGTCAAATCCGCTCGGAGTTGTTCCCCCGTAAATATACGGCGTGCCGAGATACTGCGCGGCCGTTTCAACAATTCCGCTTTTGCCTTGTGCTGCATCACTCTCTTGGGCGTCCTTGTAGAATTTACGCATAATACTGTCAACGCTGTCTACCCAGTCTGTGTCGATAGTGCCGTTTTTTCTGTACGCATACCCTTTGCCTGCACGGTTGTTGCCCGTTCCTGCGGATCTGATTGTGGTTGCGCCGTATGTGTTATAATACGTGTTTTTAAACTGCCATGCAAATTCCGAAGCCGCGTTATCCGAACTGTAGCTCTTTGCGTTGCCTAACGGGTCTGAATTAGTCGCACCGTACCCCCATAGATTATTTTTCTGCTTTGCAATATCGCTTGTACCGTAACCGCTCTCTTGCGCGCCTATGCCGAGAATTGCCAGTGCCGACACTCCGGTTTCGTTCTGCGCGTTAAATATTTTCTCACTGTCCTCCGGCGAAACAACGGTTGAATTGCCGAAATGCTTTTGCAGAATAGTTTTAATCTGATCCGTTGAAAGCTTTGGAAGCTCCGTTACCATGTCAAGCCCTGCCAAGTCGGACGTATCAATATTAACCGTCGGCTGCGCCGCCTGCCACTCTTCAAACTGCTTCTGACCTTCCTTTTTCGCTTCTTCAAGCGCGTTGCCTGCCATTTGAAGCGCTGCTTTCGGGTCTGATACCCGCTTCCATTTGTTCTTTGAAAAATCACCGTTTTCGACGTTTTTAGCAATTTCGGGGTCAATCACATATGCCGCGTTTGAAGTGTTAATCGCTTCCGCCTGCATATATTGGTTAAGCGCCTGCTTTGCCATTTTGTCAATTTTAGTCTTGATAGCTTTTTTTACCTCCATTTTGTACGATTTGTAGGGTGCGTCGCACAAAATCTCGTTGTCGTCAACCTTAACCGTAAAGCCCTCAAAGCCGTTTATTGAAGTAATCGGCACATCAGCGTTGTATATAGTGTCCGTCGCGAATTTTTTAAGACTGTTTAGCATATAGTCGTATTTGCGCTTTGTTTCTCCCGAAAGCTCTATCTGAACGCCGTCGCCTATTTCGAGATACTCCCTTGTCGATATTCCCTTAAAATTATTTGCTTTGTTGTAGTCCTTTTCTTCTTTGTCAACCTCTTGCTCCGGCGTGAGCTGCTTCCCGGTAAATTTGTAGTAATAATCATTTCTCGCGCTGTCAAATGCGTTTTTGTTTATGTCCGCAATCCAGTCCGCACGCTCCGTCATAGTCATGTCCTGATATTCGGGGCTGTTCATAGCTTCCAAAATAGCGTCCTTTCGCGTTTTTCCGAGCGTTTTTGCCCAGTCCGAAAAATCGTTGTCGTAAAGCTTTATCGTGTCGCCTCCGACCGTTATTTGATTTGGTGCAAATTTCGGCAGCACACCCGGATTGTATTTTGATAGCTTGTAAACCTCTTTTGATATGTCCGACGGCTGATATATGTTAAGGTAACCGGGATTGAACATATTGTTTAAAACGTCACCGAAAGTGCTTCCGGTTGAACGCGTTTTTTCCTCACCATACGGCGTTATCTTTGCCGGGACGTTTTTGGAAAGCTGCGGAATAGCTTGAAAAAGCTTGTTTTTGGCTATATCTAAAGCGGTTTCGCCCTTATACGCATTTCTTTGTATTGGGTCGATTATAGAAGTCACCGATTTCAAAGGGCCCGGAATAAAGCCCGTCAAGCTGTCAGTACCAAGCCCAATAAGAATTTCTGCCGGACCCCCTGCCGTTCCGCTCATAACGTCGGAAACTGTTCTCATGGTCTGCATCATAGATAAGTCCGCCAATTCCTCCCAGCTTTTTTGGAAGCAAACCTTAACCCAATCATCTACTGATACTTTATTCAACTTTGACAGTGCAATTCCTTTTGATATACAGGAATTAAGAGGCTCAAGAAATGCAATTGACTCAAGCTTATCTCCGTATTGCAAGGGATTGTTCTTGTCGTATTTTCCTTCAATCAGCCTTTTGAGCGCTGAAAGATTTATCTGTAAGCCACTCAAACCCTCGCTCTTTTTAAGCTCCTTTACATCTTTGTCGTCATCGTCGCCGAGAAGAATTAAGCCCATGCTTGCCAGTGCCGCAAATGTCATAATTAAGCCCGTTCCGGTGGTTGCTCTTGCAAGAGAAAGTGCAAGCTGCCTTTGGTTCATCGGGGACACGCCGTGCCGTTTATAGCATTGATACAGCGTGCGAATACATTTTAAATACCCAAGCGGCGAAAATTCAAATCCGCGCAAAATAATTGAGCCCGGTACTTGCGTATATTTAATAGTAAGATCACCTGCGCCAAAAGTATGCTTTCCGTAACCGTTGTCGCCTATGCCAAAATTGTTAAGCGCTCTTTTTGTGTCGCCCAAACACCTTGAAAGTGCGTTATCGTCCTGAAACGTTCTGTATTTTGCCATTTCTTCCGCGATTTCGTGCATTTTGGCATCTGAAAACGGACAATTTTTTAGCCGCTTTAAGCTTTCGTAAGTTCTATGCTCAATGCTTCCCTTTGAAAATTCATCAGTAACCGAAAGCCCGTAGCTCATCCATCGTTCGCCGTATTTAAGAGGCCCTTTTCTAAATGTCCTACCGTATTTGTCGGGACTTTCGTATTTGTTTGCGTCTGTTCCGGTGTTTACGTCAAGACCCTCATCAATATATTTTCTCTTTCCTCTCTCCCAGCCCGCTTTAAATTGTCCTTTTTCAAAAAGACCCAAATCCAAGCCGACCGTGTTGTTTCCGGTAAAAATGGATAAGATACTGTCAAAAACATACGCAAGGTTGTTTGCAGTCATGTCCGTTGCGTCAAAAGCTATGTTTGATAAAACGTTTCTCTCCATAGTTTTCAGGTTTAAAAGGTGAGAAATTGTTTGATATGTGCCGATTACGTCCCCCGCTGTCCTCTGCACTGTATCGGCAAGCATACCTAAAATCTGCTTGTTTGCAATGTCCTTTTGAAGCTCAATGCTCTGACCTTCAAGTGCTTTTCTCATTGTTTTACCCGCAGCCGTTCCGCGCTCTTTTGACTGCTTAATGATAAGGTTAATTAAATCATCAGCCGTTTGCATTTCGTTTATCTGCTTAAATCTCTTTCCAAGCTCCGCGAGCCGCTCCTGTGAAACGTAATTTTTTGCGTATTTCTCAAAAAACTTATCAATATACGATTTGCCGCTTTTGGTTTTCTTTCCTTCTTTGTCTTTTTTAACAGCGTCTTGATACTCGTTGTATCTTTCCTTTGAGTCGCCTGTTGCTTTTTCAAGCGCCTTTTCATTTATATCATTTGCAGCGTTTACCGTAACAGCAAACAATCCCTCAGGCGAAAGCTTGTCTAAAACCGCATTTGCCTG
>CAKSGG010000114.1 GCA_934454215.1 uncultured Clostridia bacterium | reverse complement strand
GTTTCGTTCAGTAATAATACATCTGAGGTCAGCTATTCATACGGCGTAAACGGACTCAGAAAGTCAAAGACTGTCGGGGGCGTAAACACAGCGTTTGTATGGAACGGTCAAAATCTTGCCTGCGAAACAAAGGGCGCGGATAAAACGTATTATATCTATGATATGACCGGAATAATACTTTCCGAAACCGGCGCAAATTCAAAGAGCTATTTAAAAGACAGTCACGGAAATGTGACATCAATTTATAACGGCTCACAGCTTGAAAATACTTATCAGTATTCTGCGTTCGGAAATGAAATTACCGGAAATGCTTTTGAACAAAATCCGTTCGGCTATTGCGGCGAATATACCGATGATGAAACGGGACTTTTTTATCTTAGAAATAGGTATTATAGCGCAGATACCGGAAGATTTTTGACGGAAGACCCGATCCGCAGCGGTCTTAATTGGTATATTTATTGTGGGAATAATCCGGTTATATTTATTGATCCTACGGGAATGATAAAAAAAGGCGATGAAAAATTAAATGAAAGTATACAAATAATTTTAAATGGCGTAAAAAAAGATGGATCCGGAGGATTATCACTGGCATGGACATTGGCTGATACTGATGAGGAAAGAAGAGAAATTGAGCAAATGGCGGATAAAATCAGAAGTTATAATGCAAATAATATTAACAGACATATGATTTTATTAAATTCAACTGCTGCTTATGGAGCTGGACATACTGCTACATTATTATTAAATGAAAGTGAACAGGGACTATTATTTAGCTATTATTCAGAAAACGGGAAAGCGATTGATAATGGACAAATGAGAATTGCGTTTTTAAACTCTGATGAATGGAATAGACTGTTATATAATAATGAATATTCTAAAATGGTAGCTAGCAACGGTACGATTCAATATGAGGCATATAATAGTAATTTATATCTTACAGTTTCTAGCGATAACGGAAAGCAGGGTTTATTAAAAATTGCGGAATTGTATAATAATCCCGGTGAATATAATTTGGCAAATCACAATTGTGATCATATGACGAGTTCAATTGCTATATCAGCTGGAATTTTTTACGACAAAAGAATAGCTCCTAATGATTCATTTAAATATACTCAAATGTATCATAAAAATTATTGGATGTGGGCATTAAATAGAGCATCTAAGTCTGCTTACTGATCGAGAGGACAAATATATGAAAAAATGTTTATGTATATTTTCGTTAATAGTTTTATTGATGGTATGCGTTAAATTGAATTTTTTAAATAATGATACAAGCATAGACGGAAAAATCCTTTTTTGCATGAACAATGACAGACCGGCAATATATGACTGCTCGGATAAAACAATTAAGGAATTAGATTTGTCTGCTTCGCAGGCGGTATTTGCAGATGACGGTACAATACTTTTAAACAAATACGACAGCATATGCAAATATAATGCAGACACAGGAGAGAGCACAATAATATATCAGGGTGAAGATTTTGATTTTTTGACGGTATGCAATGATAAATTATTGAGCTTATCTAAGGATAATTTGATTTATTTGTATGATACGGAAAAAAAACAAAAGGAAATTTTGCTGCAGGACAGTGGTTCATATATTCATGCATGGTCTGATGACGGAAAACTTTTGTATTATTCGGATATGACCAACAAAATCAAATGTCTTGACACTTTGGCAAATGAGATAACGGAGATTGGGACAGGGAGGAGTCCTGTTGTTTGTAATTCTTTTATTGCTTATAAGGACAAGGATAGGCTGATAGTTGAAAATCTTAAAACAGGCAAGAAATACAGTTATTCGGGAGCTGCATATACATATTGTTTTTCTCCGGACGGCAGTGAATTGTTGATCGAAACCGAAATGACCTTGAATACCGGAATAAAAAACTTTTTTCAAAATGGCACTGTTTTGGGGCATAAGCTTATTGCTTGGAATTATGAGGAAAATAAAAAAAGTACAGTAGTTGCTTCCGGTATTAAGTCATCAAGCTTGATATTTGATTGGTGCGGATAAGATGAAAAGCTTGAAGAAAAAGATACGTATAATCTTACTCACTCGCATTAAAAATTTTGTAAGCCCTCAAATTAGGATGCCAGGAATTTTTTTAAAACGTGTGGGTATTTAGGCATGAGGGAGTCGAACCCCATGCGCTTTGTGTTTGTTAAATTTTAGCCTTTTTACTTTGTCGTCTTTGCAAGGCGCAAGCCTTGCTGCATCCTTAGCAGCAAAAATCCAAAAAATTTTCCTAAACACAAAGTTTTAAAAGTTTTCAGAAAAAAGAATTTTCGTAAGACAAGGAAAAAGCGCAGTTAATACTATCGTATTGACGAGCATTTTAACGCAGTATTATGGTAATACTATACTTCCCTGCGAATGTGGCGTTGTTTGGAATAGATTATACTATAAAGAGCGGCGCATTGTTTTCGCAGAAGATGATAAATGCGGAATCAAGGATTTTGACGGAAACATTATAATACCCCCGAAATACTATGAAATTTATGGGGTTGGTAATGCGCTTTTAACCGTTAGCATCGGGGAGGAAGACAACCGGAAAGAGGGTTTAATTACTCAAGATGGCAGAGTTGTTTTACCGACAGAATATAATAGAATTATAAGCAGTGAAGATAACTATTATGTGTGTCAACGTGATGAGATTTATGAGATGTTACATGTATCAATTAAATAGTTTTAAAGAAGAAAAAGAATTTCCATCCATCTAAGTGATGTGGAGTCCATTTATATTACAACCATAGCTTTTCTCCCCTTTTGCTAATATATGACCGGTCATTATAAAGACATTACATCACATTGTGTTGAGAATGCCAAGTGAGTTTGATGAAAATATTATTAAAAAATGTGATTTTTTGTCCGAAAATTCTTGACAATGTGAAAAATATGTGATATTATATACAAAGGAAATAAAAATTAATATCTGATAGAGGCGCGAAAAATATCAGTAGCTTATACTATAGAGGGTATTTTGGGATAAGTGAAAGGATTTTTTGCCGAAACGGTGGAGTTCATACCCGAATTTTTCCGTTGGGGTATCGTATAATATGCGATACACTGTCACAGAATGTGGAGCGCTATCGTATTTAAAGAAAAAGTTTAAGCATGAGAGCGACCCACGCGCCTCATGCTTTTTCTGTGAAATCGGATATAAAAAATGGGAGGAATTCAAATGAAAAGGATTTTCAGCAAAAAAAATGTTGTTGCCTTTCTCACCATGCTGGCTGTCATGATAATGTCGGTTATAGCGTTTGCTGAGGGTGAGGACGGCGAAGCGGTTGTAAGTATGTTCCATGCAACGTTTTGGGCGCTTGTGCCGCCTATAGTTGCTATAGGACTTGCGCTTATAACGAAAGAGGTTTACTCGTCACTGTTTATCGGTATAGTTCTGGGAGGGTTGCTTTCGGCAAACTTTGCACCGGTAACAACGCTCGATAATCTCTTAAACGAGGGACTTATCGCGGCCGTTTCCGATACTGCCGGAATATTTCTGTTCCTTGTAATTCTCGGAATAGTGGTTGCGCTTGTGAATAAGGCAGGCGGCAGTGCGGCTTTCGGAAGATGGGCAAGCGTACATATAAAAACGCGTGTAGGTGCGCAGCTTGCAACATTTCTTCTCGGCGTTTTAATATTCATTGACGACTATTTTAACTGCCTTACTGTCGGAAGCGTTATGCGACCCGTAACCGATACGCATAAAATTTCGCGCGCAAAGCTTGCTTATATCATAGACGCAACGGCAGCGCCCGTATGTATGATAGCACCTGTTTCGTCATGGGCAGCTGCTGTATCGGAGTTTACAAAGGGTACGGGATATTCGGGAATAGAGCTGTTTGTAAGGGCAATTCCTTATAACTTCTATTCGCTTTTAACTCTTGTTTTCGTAATTGCAATTTCTGTTATGAACTTTGATTACGGCCCGATGCGTCTGCATGAATACAATGCGATTAACAAGGGCGATCTTTATACATGCGGCGACAGGGTTGACGAAAGTGAGGAAGATACGAAAGTAAATCCGAACGGAAGAGTTATTGACTTGATTTTGCCTGTAATTATACTTGTTGTATTGTGTGTAATCGGACTTATCTATGTCGGCGGATTTTTCTCGGGCTCTGACTTTGTAACGGCGTTTGCAAATACAGATGCAACGGTTGGCTTACCGTGGGGTGCGATTGTGGCTCTTGTTTTGACTATTATATACCTCGTTGCAAGAAGAGTTGTAACCTTTAAAGAAGCTATGGACTGCATACCTAAGGGCTTTATTGCAATGGTTCCGGCAATTCTTATTCTTACATTTGCAACCGCGCTTAAGAATATGACAGGCCTTCTCGGAGCTACCGACTTTGTCGGATCTGTTATGGATTCGGCTGCAACAGGACTTGCAAACTTCCTGCCGGCTATAATATTCCTTGTTGCCTGCCTGCTTGCTTTTGCAACGGGAACCTCGTGGGGTACTTTCGGAATACTTATCCCGATTGTTACAGCAATATTTGACCCTACAAGCGAGCTGCTTATAATAGGTATTGCAGCGTGCCTTGCAGGCGCTGTATGCGGCGACCACTGCTCGCCGATTTCGGATACGACAATCATGTCGTCTGCCGGCGCAATGTCAAATCATATTAATCACGTTTCAACACAGCTTCCGTATGCGGCAACGGTTGCGGCTTTGTCATTTGTGGGATATTTGCTTGCGGCATTTATTCAAAGCGCACCGATACTTCTCGCTATAGAAATTGTTATTACACTGGTTGTTCTGTTTGCGATAAAGAAGGTTACGGCGAAAAAAGCAATATAAATTTAAAAGGGAAATGCGGCTATCCGCAGCCCGATAAGAATGTATTTTACTGAGCAGCTCCGATATTTTGGAGCTGCTTTGTTTTTAGGTATGACGGGCATATCAATGCTCTATGGTGAAAAAAACTATTAAAGCGTAGTCAGCGACAAGCTCAAACGTGACCTGCAAGGACCACATTTCAAGGTATGGAATAAAAAAGCAATGGCAAGATTATTTATGACCGATCATAATGTTGGTATAAAAAGAAATCGGCAAAATGCTGAATTTTGACAAAATATGTTGTAAAATTCAAAGCTTTGTGATAAAATAATATATTATAGCTTTTATGATGTTATTAAGGGGAATTAATATGCTGATAAAGGAAATGCCTATTTTGAAATTAAACATAGATGAAACTAATTCGGAAGAATTTGGTTATAATCAGGAAAAATCTGTTCAAACGGTTGAGGTGGAGCTTCTTCCGCCTGTTGCTATAAACGACAAGAGAAAAGTTGAGATATATAAAAGTATTGCGGATATAGATAAAAAATTAGATTTCATTTCAGAAAGAGTTAATGAACTTAATTTGCAAATAGACAGCTTGACTAATCACGCAGATGGTATTGACTATGCAATAGCTGTTACCTCCGGAATAATCATAGGGATAATTGACTCAATATTTGTTGGAAAATGGGATTTTGAAAAAGCCAAATTGATAACAGAGCAAGATATAAACGGTAAAGTAGCTGAATTTGTAAAAAAAGATCCGAGATATATTGATTGGTGTAAAAATGCAGCATACGGCAGAAAAGAAAGGGATCCAAACTGTTTAGAAACGGCAATAGAATTTTTGGAAGAGAAATATCATCTGCCCGGCGACGGTGCATATATGACGGGTAACTATGGTATAACCGGGAATACTCACAGATTGGATGATTTCTGTCATCATCCGACACTCATTGGTATGCTTTGTTCTATTGTTGTTCAATTTACAGGAGAAACAATATATAGTCATGATGCCGGAAATATAGTTAAAATCCCTATTGGAGTTAATTGCTACGGAAAGCTTATAGGAAATAATCCTATAACTAAAGTAATGGCAGGTGTTATTAACTGGTTTCTTACTTGCGCAAAAGCAATATCGAACCAAAAGGGACATTTGATGAGTGATATTGCCACCTCAGCAGGTGTACCCGGCTCATTGCTTTCAACACTTAAGGAGCTTTCTTCTTTGCCGTGTTTTAAGGATAAAAATTTTTTTGAAAATTTAAGCAAAGCATATCAACATGGAATAGGAAATGGGGAAAATCAAGTTGATTTGGGATTTTTTAATCAATTGTTTGAAGGGGCATACAGCAAATTTGATAAACGGACAGAAACGGCAATTACACATGAATTAAAAAGACAAGCAGTTCCTGTCATAGTAGGTGAAGCTTTGGTAAGAGGTTTTTATTTCATAAGACGGTTTATTGAACAGATGAAAATAAAAAATTCTATATCCGAAATTGATTGGAAAATCGTACTGCCGTTTAAAAACAGAACAGTTGTCAGAATGCTTACAATCTCTGCAAGTACATTTATGGCGCTTGATATTGCAGATGCTGCTATTCGTTCAGGTGGATTTAATGCTTCTTGTATTTTAAGAATAAATTTCGTCGGAATCGGTCGCTTTGCTGTTGCTGTTGGTACAGATATAGGGATGGAATTTAAGAATAGAAGAAAGGAAAGAGAGCGGAGCGAGGTTTTAAGTGAGTACATAAAATTTGCTAACATTAAAATGTACTACAGAAAAGCGGATGTGCTATGCTCAGAGGCTGAAATGTATGAACAGGAAGCCAAGATGCACGCGGCGGAAAAAGAAGTCTGGCAAGAAGTTCAATACAATGAGGATATAATGAAACAGCTATATGAACAAATAAATAAAACTTGCCGATATTATGCAAAATGTGTGGATGAAATGGATGCGTGTTTAGGTGACATAGGATTATTAATGCCCAATGTGGATAAGGTTAATCCGGGTTTAAGAGAAATGATGCTTGAAAGGTTGAAATAAAATGGACGAAGAAATGATTACTGCAATAAATCCTACAGTAGAAAATCAAATATATTCTATTGATGAAGAAAAGCTCCCGCAAGTGTTTACTGAGCAAATTCACTTTTTAGAGAAAGCAAATAATGAATACAACAGAGCTGAAGAAATGGAAAAAAAGGCAAGGAAAAAAGTAAAAGCTGCTTTATTGAAAGCTGATGAATTAATTGAAGCTGCTAAACGTGTAGGCGGCCATGATGCAGCAAAAAAGAGATTTTTGGGGGCAGAGTGGGTTTCTAAAAAAGATGAAATTAATGCAATAAAACACAATCTAAGGGAAATTATAGACCATAGCGAAGACAGCGCTGAAGCGCAAAAAAAATTAGCCGAAGTTCAGGCTTCGTTGATGGAATCTCAGACGGCTGTACTTCAAGTTAATAAAGCGCAAATGGAATATCAGAGACAGATTGCCAATGCAACAAAATTTGTTTTTGGTTTAAGTGCGTACAATATGGCAACAAGTCAATCTATCTTGATAAAATTGAAAGCAATTTTATCCGGAGCAAGTGAAGAACAATTGGGGAAATTGGCACAGCAGCAGTTGTTTTTGGCGTTGGATCAGATACGTAATCAAGAAAATATTATCACTCGAATAAATGAAAATGATAAAATTATTGAGAATTTAAATTTGGAAATTGAGAAAAAACAAAGAGAAATTGACGAAATCGGAGCAATTGACGAAAAACAGAATATGCGTATTTCCGAAAACGCACACGATATTGATCAGCTTGAAAAGCAAGAGGAAGCGCAAGATAAGTTGATTGCCGTGGGCATAGAAAAAGACAGGGAGCATGATGAAAAAATATCGGAAAATGCTCGCGATATAGACGAGCTTGAAAGTCGGGGAGAAGAACAGGATAAAAGGATAGCTGATATTACCGGGAAAATAGATGAGCATGACATAACTCTTGACAAGCATTTCGAAAGAGATGCGGAATTAGAGCGTAAAATCCGTGATGTTTCGCAAGATACCGCTGAAATGATTATGAGCTTGAAGAAAAGTATTACTGAAAATGCTGATATTGCGAACAACAATATTGTCTCGATTGAAAACAAATTTGAAAAACAAATTAGAGACATAAGTGAGAATATTAACAAATCCAATAATAATGTTTATGAACAGCTCACAAAGCTATTGGCAGAGTTTAACAGCGCTGTTAATGAACTCAAAGGAGAATTAAAAAATCAAAAGGAAGAAATCAATTTTAAAATAGATGATATTGAAAAAAGAATAAATTCTTTGGAGATGACTGTTAGTAAAAAAGTATGGAAAATTGCTGTTACCGCATTGGCTGTTGGTTCGGTTTTATTAAATGTTCTGCATATTATCGGTGTTATAAATGTGTGACGATAATACCTTTATAAAGCATTTTCGCGGGATGATAAGCTAAATCGGTCAACAAAATGGGACAATCCCGTATTTTGTGTAAACCTCAAATTTAGCTCCAAAATGATGATATAATTTAAGTTGTTTTGCGGCCGGAAAGCTGTATTACGGCTTTTAGCCATTGCAGCAGAAAATCGACGTTATGTCAATGGCGCTCTCATAAGAGAGCGCCATTGAATTCAAAACCTTAGTCAATTACATTCATTGCCCATTTTCCGTTAGTGAAATCGGGAATATCAACAACAGCTCCGCCCTTTGCGATCGACTGTTCGCTAAGAGCCGTTACAACCATCCAGCTTGCGGCGTCATAAACATCAATCGGCATAGTTTTATCCTTTAAAAGGCATTCAAAAAATGTTTTAAATTCAAGGTAGTCCATGCCGTCGTGAGTACCCTGCACGCCATCTTCAATATATTTTTTCCAAACAGGATGCTGATATTCTTCTTCATATGCATCGGCATTCCCGGAGCTTGTTTTTCTCCAGTCAAAGTCGTGCTCTATATCTTCCTTCCTGTCAAGAAAAACAGAATCGGTAGCTTCCTCATACATACCTCTCGTGCCCCTTACGGTGAAGCCGCGACTGTAATATCTCGGAAGAGTTGTGTCAAGAGTTATTGTTATAAGCTCGCCTCTTGCGCATTTTATGTTTGTAACAATAACATCGCCCTGCGCAAATGAAAGGTCTTTTAAAAATTCATTATCGCTTTTGTTTCTCATGATATAGTCGTGAAGTCCGGCAGATTTTGAAGCAAAAGCGGACAGAGTAATCATGCGGTTGCCGTGATTTATGTCAAGCACGCGCGCTATAGGGCCGAGCTCATGAGTCGGGTAATTTTCGCAGTTTCTTGAAAGATAATTTCTAAGTCTGTAATGTCTGTTTTCTATTCCTCCGGAAACCTCTGTTCTGAGGTCATGATGATAACCGCCGCTGCAATAAACAACATCGCCGAAAAGTCCTTTTTTAACCATGTTAAGTGCCATCATTTCGCGCTTGCCGAAGCAGCAGTTTTCAAGGAACATAAACGGCGTTTTTGTCTGCTCATATGTATTTACAAGCTCATAGCACTGCTCAACCGAGTATGCTCCGCCAACCTCGCACGCAACCGCTTTGCCGGCTTTCATTGCCGCTACCGCAATCGGAACATGCATTTCCCAGCTTGTTGCAATAACTATTGTATTTACATTTTTGTCGTTTATAACATCGTTAAAGTCGGTGTAAACTGCCGGCTTTTTGCCTGTTTCCTTTTCAACCGTTTTTCCGGCTTTTTCGGCGCGGTCTGCGTAAGAGTCGCATACAGCCGCAATTTCAGCCATGCCGAGAGGGAGAACAACCTGCTCCATAAGCCCTTCGCCGCGACAGCCGTAGCCGATAAATCCGAGTTTTATTTTATCCATAGCAAATTCTCCTTGCATATCTTATTTGTTAAGAATATAATAACACATCTAAAATTATATGTCTATATCAAAAAAGATATTTTTTATATAATTTCAGACCAATACCATATAAGTTTAATTTGTGCAAATTGCTAAATTTTATTCAAAACTATTGACTTTTTAAAAGAAATGGTGTAAAATAATATGGCTCATGTAATTGAGCTCCTTGCCCGAAAGAAGTTTTCGGGACATAAGTCCGTGAGGAGGTGCAAAGAATGGCTGAAAAAATAATGAACAGCTACGAAACAATTTTTATCATTGACGCTTCTTTAGAAGAAGATGCGATTAAGGCTTTGCAGGAGAAGTTTGTAGGTCTTATTTCTTCAAACGGTACGGTTGATACCGTTGATGAATGGGGCAAAAGAAGACTTGCATATGCAATCAATGACAAAACTGAGGGCTACTATGTATTGGTAAACTTCAAGGCTGACGCTGAGTTCCCAAAGGAGCTTGACAGACAGTATAAGATTACCGACGGTATTCTCAGAACTATCATCATTCGCAAGGATGAGGAATAGTAGTCGACCATTAGCTTTGTGGAGGTATATTGATTATGAACAAAGTAATTTTAATGGGAAGATTGACACGTGACCCTGAGGTCAGACAATCGCAAAACGGTGAGTCAACAATCGTCCGCTTTTCAATTGCGGTAAACAGACGTTTTCAAAAGGATACGGCTGATTTCTTTAACTGTGTTGCTTTCAGACAGACAGGCGATTTTATCAGCAAGTGGTTTGAAAAGGGAAGAATGATTGCAATTGTCGGAAGTATCCAAAACAGCAGATACACCGATAAGGACGGTAATGAGCGCACATCTACCGATATAGTTGTGGATGAGGCTTATTTTACAGGCTCAAAGAGTGAATCGACAAGCGGTTCATCGGATAATGCCGGCAGCTTCGGCGGCGCAAGACCGCAGGCAGCAGCGCCCGCTCCTGATTTTGATATGGGCGGCTTTGGCAGCATTGAGGAATCGGATGACGATTTGCCGTTCTAAAGAATTTTGATAAAGGAGGAAGTTTCAATGGCTGAAAAGACTAATGACAGACCGCAGAGAGCAAGACGTGCAAAGAAAAAGGTTTGCATGTTCTGTATAGATAAGGTT
>CAKSGG010000113.1 GCA_934454215.1 uncultured Clostridia bacterium | reverse complement strand
GCCGAATACTCATCGAACGGGTATACCCAGACCACCAGAGCAGGCTCGTCCGGCAATTCCTTTATTGCCCTTGCCAGGTGCGGCAGCGGTTCATATATGCACGCGTCCGGCATGTCGCCAAAGGAATTATCTATGCTCAAAATATTAAGGTTTGACGGTGTTTTCGACTGTCCGCTCTCGTTTATAACCGAGCACGCAAGCGGCAGATAAATATCGTGCGGCAATCCGTTATATCGGTCATACCATGGCGAATTTCTCCACCATGGGTCATGAATGTAATATCGGAATAGGAAGTCCCGATTCGGCACATACGAAATTCTTGACATGTACCCCATCAGTTCCAATCCGAAATTTCCGTTCAGTGCCGCCCATGGCGAGTTGGGCGGCGGCAGGATATCTGTCGAATCGTAGATTGCCTTGAGCGGCACACCGTCGGTCGATAAATCTATACCCATCGACATGTTTGTCCCGCGAACCTGAATCGGATATGAACATTCAGCTGTGAAAAGCTCCCAAAATTCAGCCACGCAAACCTTTACGCCGTCAAGTGCATCCGCATTGAAATGCTCACCGTCGAAAATCGCACCGGTTGCCGCCCAAGTGTCCTTTCCGAATCCCAGCCCGTTCGACAGCCATATATAATCATATCCCATATCGGCAAGAAATTTCTGTGCCTGCTTTCCGAAAAATGTGCCGAATTTCGTTTTGTCCGGGATCCCGTTCGGATACGCCGCATATTTTTCCGAATCCGCGTTCAACACTCCGTAGCAGCAGACCATTGTCGCTTTTCCCATATCGTCCCCGAGACATATTTCGTTGTGCCGCTCGTATTTGAACGATGATTTTGCAAACTCCGGTCCGGGGTCAAAGGTTGCGCCGACCGTTATTTTCTTTCCGCCTGTCATCTCGGCTCCGATAAGCTTGATTTTCCCTATGATTTTTTTCAAAATTCCATAGGTCATCACCGGTGGATTTTCCATGTACAGATAGCTTCTTGTGTGGAGCCCCGTTCCTGTCGGGTCTGCATTTGTGGAATTTTCCCTCGAATTTGCTCCGCCCACGTAACACGCCCATTCAAAACGCCTGTCCGATTCTCCGGCATAATCGAGAATTTCGCTCCCGTCTGCCGCCCAAAGCAAAACCGAGACGTTGTCCGCCTTTTTCAAAAGCGGACGCCAATCTTCGAATATCTGTCGGCACACACTTTCTATATATTCGTCATCCGTTTTCTTAAAAGGTTTTAAGCTCATTTCAAGAGTTATATTTTTCATTTCACAACCACACTTTCTATTCCCAAAACTTCGGCAATTTTCTCAAGCTCTTCCGCATGATGCCCGATTCCCAGAGCATAGTGATGCGTCGGTCCCTGCATAACCCATTTTTTCACAAATTCCTTTGTGGACGGTTCAAAAAATCCTCTTGTATTCGTATTGCCGGTCGGCGGAATCGGACCTGACTTTGAGTATCCCTCGCCGATTACAAACTTAAATCTCCCGTCATGGGTCTGAGTTATTCCAAGCATCGTTATCGGGCCTTCCTTTATTTTAAATTCCACGCCTGCACCGCTGCCCGGCTTTCCATGATACTTTTTAAGACTCCTGAGTATCGGCTTTCCCTCGGCAATTGTCAGATGATGCGGCCCGTCATGTCCGATTAAAATAAAATCCTCCTTAAAGTCAAAAGGATGGAACTCGGCAAAACTTCCGCCTATATTCAGCCTGTCCATGATGAGCATCGCAATGCATGTTTTTATGTCATACTCGCCGCACATCGGAATGCCCTGCGCGTTGAGAATTGAGTTTCCGACAATAAATGTCGAGCTGATTTTTCTTTGAATCGTATTCTCCAAACCCTCATAATAATACGCAAGTCCGGTCAGATTATATTTCTCCACCAGCCTGTCGAGCGCGGCAGCGGATTTTGCCGCTTGCAGCTTGTCCTCGTCTGTCAGCTTGCTTGTTATCGGGTCGCTTTTCGGGTCGGGCATGTCAAATTCCGAGTCAATCACCTTTATTTTCGCCCGAACCTCATCATCGGTCACATCGGCGTAAACCTCGACGGCGTCGTCAACCTCCAAAAGCGGCACATGTATTCCGAAAGCCGCCGATATCGCGGTCGGATCGGCGTGCATGTCATACATTGCCTCCATCGTGTGCCCCATCAGCCCAATCCGTGCGCCTTTCAAGGCATGCAGAACCATTGCGATATTGCACCATTTTGCAATTTCCGCCTGCGCCTCGGCATCGCCATACAACGTACCTATCACAACGTCATTTATTTTTTTGCCCAGTCTTTCAGCCACGCCCACAAACTCCGGGACGGCACATATATTGTCGTTTTCAAGCTGCATAAATGTGTTTGCGTTTGTATAATCCAATCCGCTGCGCGGCTGCAGTGCCAGCAAAATCATCGGAATATCGCACCCGAGAATAATCGGCGCAAAAACAGACGATGTCGCATAGGTAATCATGTTGCACATGAGCATGTCTATCCCCTGTTCGTTTATCCTTTTTGCCGCCTCATATCCCTCGGCATTGCTGCCGACAAGACCGAAGTCGATAACCTCGACATCATTGGTACGTATCTGTTCAAGCAATTCATTGTGGTAGGCAAAAAGCTTTTCCTTTAATCCCGTAAACTGCTCAAAATAGACCTCGTGCACAACCGCAAATACGCCGATTCTTGCCGTCCTTTTCGCTTTTCTCTCTATCATAAAATTTTACCGCCTTTTTAATTATTTATCTTGATTATACATCAATTTTGTGATATAATCAATGTATAATTCAAACCGCTGTTTGTATAAATTAAACCTGTTTATGGGGTAAAAATATGAATATACAAAAAATTCATCCGTTTGTGAGATACGCACATTACATTCCGCTCGAAAAAAATTCAAAATACACTCCCACCGTACCATATGACCATAGATTTTTTTATATGCTTGACGGTTCTGCCGCAATCATGACAGATAAAAAAAGATATGCTATGAATAAAAATGACGTTCTGATTGTTCCCTCCGGAAATCGCTATCACCTGCTGCCGCCCGAGAAAAGCGCGGTTTATATAGCCTTGAATTTTGACTATACCGGCTCGAACAGCGGACATCAAAAGCCAATTCCGCCTGTCGATGCCGAAAGCTTTGATTCGCGTCTTGTCTTGGAAAGTGCCGATACTCTGCCGATTTCCGGAATCACACATATCAATGAAATGAAAGATTTTTCGCCGCGGCTTGTCCGCATCGAGCGCGAATATTCGCAGAAACTGCTTCACTCGGACGCAGTGGTTTCGAATATCCTGTCCGAGCTTTTGCTCGAATGTGACAGAGCGATACAGGGCGAGAAGTATAAAAGCGGCAATGAAATCACCAATCTTGTTGTCGGATATATAAACGAGAATCTCGAAAAACCGCTTTCGAATAAAGTAATCGGCGCGGCGCTGAAACTGCACCCCAATTATATCAGCAGACTTATAAAAGCGTCAACAGGGCTGCCGCTGCATCGGTATTTGATGCAGACGCGAATCTGCCGCTCGATAGAGCTTTTGAGCGAAAATAAGCTGACTGTTTCCGAAATAGCCGAACGCTGCGGCTTTTGTGATATTTATCATTACTCCAAATCGTTCAAAAAAATAGTCGGAATCCCACCGTCGGAATATTTGTAGATTGCCGTTCTTCTATTATGTAAAATGTGGCTTTATTTGCATATATTTGTCTTTTGTTGCTTATTATAATAAGTTTATTTGTAAGAATTTTAACATGTTTGCAAAAATGTCGAAAATAATATTGATTTTTGTTTTGGATAATGGTATAATATAGTTACCACATACTATAATTTTAATATTTTTTTGATTATCCTAACGGATATCTTTATTTTGATGTCTTTTTGTGATATCACAAAGCAAATGGTGTTTGCTAAAAACGCAGGCTTTAATATGATATTTGCTTTGTATTTTCATATTAAGATTATAGTGTGTGGTAACCTAAATCCAAGCCGCGTTTTTGTGCGTGGTATAGGATTTTATACCACGCATTTTTTGATTGCGTGAGAATTTAGAAAGGAGTTTATTCTTAAAATTAACAAACAATTACGAAAAAGGAAGTGTAAAAACATGACAGAAAATATTATTATTCAAAGTAAATGTGGAAAAATAGCAAAGGAAGGGTTGCGCGTAAGTATAGTTTTAACCATTATAGTAGGAATACTCATTATGCTAAGTATGCTATTTTCGACATCTAATAATTCGGATAATATGGTAACAGATCTGGCAGCAGCAGCGCCAGCAGCAGCGCCAGCAGCAGCGCCAATTAATCCTCAGCCGTTTTCGCTCATTCCGCTCTTAATAATTGATATAATTCTATTTTTTCTTTCCCGGTCAACGGCAGAAATCACAGTAACTGATAAACGTGTTTATGGTATTGTTGGTTTTTCAGGGAAAAGAGTAGATTTACCCTTGGATTCCATATCATCAATCAGAACATCAACCTTGGGAGGTATCGCTATTGCAACATCATCAGGATTTATAAAATTTAGGATGTTGGATGAACGATATAAAGTTTATACAGCCATAAGCAAATTACTTAATGAGCGACAACAACGTAAAGAAAACGTATCAAGTATATCACCAATGCCAAGCAATGCTGATGAATTGCAAAAATACAAAAACTTGCTGGATAACGGTACAATAACACAAGAAGAATTTGATTCGAAGAAAAAACAGTTACTTGGTTTATAATCATAATAATAAAAAGTTAGACACATCATAGCGATTTTGCTTAAAATGACGTGTCTAACTTTATTTTTTTAAATTTCAGATGTTTAAAACCCCAAAAGTGGCTTATTTCAATGCTTCATCGGCAGCAGCAGCAAAGTCCGTAATCACGCAGTTTTATGTACAAAGTGTAGGAATAATCAAGAAATAAAGCGAATCCCTACACTTGTACTCACTATGTTCTACTGCTTATTTTCCTTGTTATATTGAGCTGAACTGATGCCCAAAATTACACCGAGGAATGTATCTACAGCAGTAATCGTACCGACTATTTGCTCGCCATATGGCAAGTTCCAAATACCCGCAAGAGCAAAATATAATGTACCTATCGCAGGGAGCAAATACATTGCGACCCATTTGAGCACATCATACATTTTATTACTCATCATTATTTTTTTCCTCCTTTTGTTTATAATTGATTTTATGAATTTCTAATTTTTCAACTTCCCTCATAATTCGTTTTGCTGAGCCATTGCCACCCATCAATTCATATGGCTTATAGAGATACTCATAGAGATTTTCATACTCATCTTGGGTAATCCATCCTCTGTCGATATAGCACATCCCCAAATACATAATGCGGTCATGTCCCAGCCCAATAAGCATTTGCGTTTTTACATCCTTTTTTTCTATACGTTTCATTACATATGCCCACAGTCCGGACGATGCCAAAACTGAACTAAAAACCGTAAGTATAATTTGTACCCAAGATTCCATATGTAATCCTCCTATTCACTTATTTCAACCGGTTCATAACTTACAGTTATCGTTTCATCGTTCTCTGTATACTTTGTCACAAGATATTGTGAACCCTCATCAATTACCGGCACCGCTGCCATTTCAAGCGGCTTAAAACCGACAGCTTTCAAAACATCTTCACGCGGATTTGTATAGACCTTATCATCCAGTACAACAAATCCGCCATTGTATTTCTTCACTTTACCGCTATTTATGAATTTATATAATTCCATAATTATGCCTCCTTAAATTTGCTATGGTATTCTGCCTCAACGGAATCTGGGGGCACATCTGTTTTAACCCCAAAGACATTTGTCCCGTTTAATAGCTCGATTACGGGGAGTAATACGTTTTCAGTCGTTCCGGAATAGATCGCCTTTCCGCTCTGTGAATCAATATATTCAGCATCCACAAGCGGTTGACCGAGGTATATGTTTTTAATTTTTGGCTCTTTATACTTTTCGTATTCGGTTTGTTCATCACCAAGTTCCAGCATAAGCTTAAATATAGCATTATCCATAACTGTGCCTGAGGCTATATTTATTGTAAGGGTAATTCCCTCATATTCATATTGCTGTAAATCAACAACTGCACCGTTTCCATAATCGTAAATGGTTTTTACAATTTTCCAGCTGGTTTCCGTTCTTTTTAATATATTGACATAACTATTATAAGTAGACGCACTGCCACCTTGAGGGCAACCAGACCAATAGTAGACTTTTTTAGGCAGAGTATAAGTCCATGCTGTTACTGTTGAGAATGCCGCGTTCGCGGTTGCGGTACCGTTAACATTTATAGTTCCGTCTTCATTAACGGTAAACGTTATACCATTTTTTGTTCGAGTTGATTCTATATACGGATATGGTATCAGATTTTTTCCGCTTACTACTAACGGAATCTTATATTTTCCGCCCATTTCAAACTCAGTCGCAGATGAGCCAATCTCAAACTGCGGCTTTACAACAGTTGACGGAATTTCGGTATTTGACGAGATTCTGTCTATATATATTTTCACATATGCAGCATTGTCCGCAGCTGTGAAAGAGATTGAACGACTGCGCTGATGGTCTATTTCTGTGTCAGCAGCATCATATGCCATTAGATCGAATACAAGATTTTTTCCGACTTCCATACCCGATAAATAATACGATGTTCCCGGCATAACATCAACCCTGCCGAGATAATACGAAAGTGAATCCGTCGGAGTACCCGATACCGATATAGTTCCGTCCTTGTTATCGGTCAGCGTTACACCATTCACTGTACGTGTAGTGCTTGCAAACGGATAAGCTATCAAATTTTTTGTCAAATCTCCGACCCCTTTAAAAGACTCATATTCCGTCGAAGTTTCCCCGTATTCTATCATTGGTTTAAATACCGCGTTTTCCAATGTCACACCTGCGCCAATCTCTATCGCAATCGTAAACCCATCGTAAACCGCGTCACGAGTATCAAGAGAACCTCCGCTTCCATAATCATACGTTGTTGCGGTAGCTTTTTCCCAACTGTCTCCGTTTTTCTTTAAAACATTAATATACATTCTGTAGGTATTCGTGTTACCTCCCGACGGACAGCCTGAAAAATAATATATCCCCTGCGGTAATGTATATGTCAAGGGGCTTGTCATATAAAATACAGCTCTGCCCGTAGAGGTACCTGCTGCCGTAATTGTACCATCTCCGTTGTCGGTAAAGGTTATACCATTCATAGTCTTTGACGTATCCTCAAACGGATATTTCAGAACATTTTTACCTGTATTTCCATATATTTTGTAACGTATCAAATTTCCGGGGATACATTCATCGAGTCTGAGAGGGGGCACACCGTTTATTTTTTTACGCAGGTATCCGTTTTGAGACGCAATGCTCATGAAGGCGCGTTTTTTTATTTCCAGATATCCCATGTCTTATTCCTCCGCATCGCTCGTCGGTAAGGTATAACCATTGACTAATCCTACAAAACTGGTACCGTTAAAATAGAATACAATATCATACACTTTATGTGCTATCGGCGAAAATATATAGATTCCATTGCTTATGCCGCATTCCGAGCCAACCCATACAAGGGTATTCGAATTGGAAGTATATGAAACCTGCGGCGGCGTATCACCTGTTTTGAAGGATACACTTGAAATATAATCAAACGGATATTCTCCATCTGTAATGATAACCGATATACTTGTTATGTCGGAGTCGGCACCAAGGTAATTCCAAAACATATTATACATTTGCGGAAAGTACCAAGTAATATCTCCACCAATCGTATGGTCAGCTTGCGTCGGCTTCGTTTGATATCCATATCGTTCTATAACACGTTCCACTTCATCTTTTGAATAAAACAGCGCTTCTATCGCATCGGCGGAGTAGAAATCCGTAGAGCGTTTATCAATACCGGAGTTATCTTCTGTCGCACTTTTGGGAATGTTTCTTGTAACTGTTATTGTCTGTCTCGTGACCGAACTGCCATACGAACTGGCGGTTTGCGATGATTCTATTTCGGCGACACCGCTTCCAAGTACAACAGAAACTTTTTCATCCAATGCGGTTTTAATCCCGTCCGAAGTTACCGGATTTTCGCTGCCTGCGGTAGGGGTGTCATCGTACGGTCTTGTCACATCCCCAACAAGCTCTTGCACGTCCTGCATTGTAGCCTTATGGGATAGTTCCTCATCGATTTCAGATTTTGTGTAGTAATTGCTCATATCAACTACTCCGGGCAGCACATCCCATCCTACTTCAGTATATACTACATTGCCTCCATTCGGAACATCAATCCAATTATTTTCAATGGACATTAAATCCATAAATTGTACACTCGAATAATCGCTGATGCCAAACGCTTCAAACACATCTGTCAATGTAAATATCAAAGGTTGTCCCATACTTGTATCAAGATGAGATATACCAAACGTTTTGCTCATCCCATTGTATCTCAGCGTTATTGTTGGTGGGTTTTGAGTTGCTCCCGAACCATCCGCATCACTGCGCAAATGCAGCAAGCCAAAACCAACGATATGACCGCTTTCCACACTTACACGCCGAGGTGCCGATGCAAAATCAAGGTTGTTAAATAACCAGCATATAGATTGTTCGGGGTCACCAAAAATGTTGTAGACATCACCGATTTCGCAATCGTCTACAGATATGGGGGTTCCGATGAAACCCAAACTGCCTTTTACTTTATACACAGTACCCATTTTTGTTTTTATAATATCATCGGTTTGAGTTTTTGTGTACACCGTGTTTACATCAGCTTTGGTCGGCATTCGGTCATTGGGAATGTGTCCGTCAGCGTCCATAAGCTGATAATCATATACCTGCAATGTTTTTTCGCTACTGTTCGTTCCTGTTCCCAATTGAATCGCGTCCTGCGCGTCAGTTTTTGCGTCTCTGCCACCGGCAAACCCTTTATAAGAAGATGCCCCGCTCCCGACAGCTCCGCCGAAAGTGGTTGACGCATCTTTTCCGACTCCCCCGCCGGAAAATGCTGAAGCGTTGCTGCCCCCGGCAAAGCCTCCTGCTACATTTGCTTTATTAGCTTTTGTCTCCACGTCATCGTTTACACTCTTTATACTGTCATGCAGGGCATTTCGCATATCGCGCCCATAAATTGCATTTTTTATCGTGTTTAAAAGATTTGTTATGTTAGCCATATATTCACCCCTATTCCGTTAGCATCCAACCGAGTTCGAGTATTTCCTCTCCATTTAAAATGCCGATAACCTCTTCATACGGAATCGTCATAAGCTCAACATCATGTTCGATGTTTTTTATGGCGTCAAATTCTTTTACAAATTCATTAAAATTTGATGCCGATGGCCGTACAGATATAGTTCCGGTTTCATTTCCGGCATCATCTTTGTCGGGAGTTCCATACTTGCTTATCAATTCTCTCTTAAAAGCAAAATATTCTATGAGCGTATCATTGAGCATACGTGTATTTCTTGCTGCAATATATCCGATTTTATCACGATGCGGAAGTATCGGTTTCAGTGCTTCCAGCATCGTTTCCATCTGTATATTCTTGTACTTCATCGTTTCCACCTCCATTTTCTTCTTTTATATGTATTTGTTTTTTTATGTTGCCGCCTTTTCCGGAACCTTTTTTCAATACAAGCACCATATAATTCCCTCCAAAAATTAAATCAGAAATCCATTTTTAAGTTCTGCGGTGATCCATTCTTTTATCGTCCCATCGGTTTTGTTAATCCTTACCGGCAAATAAACAGTTCCGTCATAATTGCCTCCATTATTACAGCCTCCGGTATTTGGATCTATGAACCAATTGTACGCCAGCCATCCATTAGCGTCCATGTCACACCCAAAATGCAGTCGATCCGCCGCGAAATGCCCACCTTCGTCTTTTGGCAATGAATCAGATGCATACATTAGCTTTATTGTATACACGTCAGCGCTCGAAAGCTGCTTATACGACCAAGCCATATAACTCGTTTGATATTCCATCGATACCGTCAGTCCTTTTAATGAAGGTTGTTTAGCCCATTGCTGTGTGCCGTACCGCCCCAAACAATCTCCTGCCTGATAAAAGTCCAATCCATTTGAGCCGAGCCAAACAACATCGTTATAAATAGCATACGCGCTTATGGTGAATCCCCCGATTTCGCCATATTCCGCTTTCAAAAAACCATTATCATCTACGGAAAATTGTCCATCGGGATATGCGTCCGAAATCCCCAAAGAAATTGATCCCTTTTTCATTGTTAAAACCCCGGTTGTAAGATTCCAATTTGTGTTTCCTTTTTCATCTTGCAAAATACCCGTCCGTATTCTATCGGCAGACATCGTTCCAGTTGTGACATAATCGGCAACTATCGCACCGTCCATTGTTATAGCTAACCCATAGTTTTTTCCACCATCTTTAGAATAACCGAGACCATTAATACCCCATTTCCAAAGCTTAGTCCCTGTTTTCCATGTGTCGTTTGTTGGATTATAGGCAACATTAGCGTTTTCAGATGAAACAGCTAAGTATTCGGATCCATTTTGATTTTTTATAATTGTTACATAACCCTGTGTAGCCATATTCATAATTGAAGTGGCATTATCTTGAGCCTTGTCGAGAATGGTTTTTTCGTTCGGAATTTTTGCAATTCGTTCAAGTATGGCAGTATTAGCAGCCCTTGTTGACGCGGTCAAAGTGCTTTCTTTTATGGTATCACCAAGTGTATATGTTGAATTTTCGGGACTATCCAACTGAATAGACAGTTTAGTTACCGGAAAAACCTTATCCATTCCGTGCGGTCTGGATATACACCTAACGTTATCCAATAAGCTTATAGATTGTACATCTTTCGAAAGATAATGCAAGTCAACAGCTGACACCTCTATTACCACATCGTCAAATTGTTCATCAGCCAAATAATCTTGAGCTTTTTGCAGCAATTCACTTGGGTCGGTTATATC
>CAKSGG010000112.1 GCA_934454215.1 uncultured Clostridia bacterium | reverse complement strand
TCTCAGCCTGCTCACGGCAAGCTCCCCTTTTGTCAGACATTATAGCGCAGTTGGAAGAAAAATGCAATCAGAAACTAAAATTAGATATCTAATGCTGCATGATACCCTTGATATACGGCATTTGTAATTGTAGAAACACGATTAGCGTCTCCAATGATTCGGACAAAGGGAGCACAATTCAGCAGTGAATGAACTGCAGTACGATTAGTGCGTTGCCCAAGTGCACAGATTACAGTCGAGCCGGAAATAAAAGTAGTTTTGCCTAGGCTATTGCTGCAAAGTATGCCATCTTTTTTAACCTCGATCCCTCTTAAGCCAGTATATGTAGTGACGTATTTTTTTAGTTCATTCAATAGTAGTGGACGGTGACGTATATTGGCATCCGGGGCAAGGGTATCACGCATTTCGATAAGCTGAACTTTTTTTCCCTCCATACCAAGGTGAATGGCACATTCACATCCGGCGAGCCCACCACCAAATACAATTACATCTTCGCTTACCATATCTTTTTTCAGGTAATAATCATTTACGACGATTACATTCGGATTTGTCAAACCAGAAATAGGAGGAAGGAAAGGCTCTGATCCAATGGCGATAATTAAGGCATCAGGAGCTTCTGTATTCACATATTCAGGAGTAACTTCTGTGTTTGTTCTGATCTCGACTCCGCTTTTTTTTGCAAAAAGTTCATAAGTGTGTGCTAACTGGTACATATCATATTTGAATGGAATAGCCTGTTCACTATTTAAAATTCCACCAAGATAAGATTTTTTTTCACAAAGGATTACATGATGTCCTCGTTTAGCAGCAGTATATGCAGCGTATAATCCGCCAGGGCCGCCACCAGCGATCAGAACCTTTTTCTTTTCAGATGCAGGATAAATTTCGCAACCTTCTAGTTCACGACCAATGATAGGATTTACGGTACAACGTCTGGTAGCAGTCACAGCTCGTTCAGCCATACAGGTAAAGCAACGGAGACAATGAACAATTTCTTCGGGACGATTTTCCATGATTTTCCGGGGAAGAAAAGGGTCAGCAAGAAGTGCGCGGGCCATATAGACAACGTCTGCTTTGTGACTTGCCAAGATTTCTTCCATTTGTTCAGGACTGTTTAATCCACCGATAGTAGCGACTGGAGTGGAAACATGTTTTTTTATTTCAGAAGCAAGGTAGACATTGCATCCGTGAGGAATAAACATAGAGGGATGTGTAATACCAAAGCCGTTTTGGTAGGTACCAGCAGATACATGCAAAAGATCAACATAGGGTTCTAATTGTTTGGCTATTTGTATACCGTCGGAAAGTGTATATCCTCCTTCTAAAAATTCATCGCCACTAAAGCGAAATTCAATCGGGAAATCAGGACCGATAGCATTTCGGACAGATAACAATATTTCTTTTGCAAAAAGACAGCGATTTTCTAACGAACCGCCGTAACGGTCTGTGCGATGATTAAAAAGGGGAGAGAGAAACTGATTAATTAGCCAACCATGACCACCATGTATCATGATCATTTCAAAACCAGCTCTTTTAGCCAGAGCGGCAGTTTCTCCATAAGATTTTATAATATCAGAGATCATATCAATGGTCAGTGCATGAACTGGAGTACCATCGTTTCGCACAGTGTCGCATGGTCCCCACTGTGATAAAGATTTTTGACGTGTTTTATCTGTCATGTAAGTACCGGCATACATACCAGAGTGAGATAATTCTAAGCTGGGAATAGAACCGTGGCGTTTGATCGCGTCAGCAGTATAGGTTGCGCTAGAAAGAGAATTAAGGATGGAGGCATTTAAGTGATAAGCGTGTGAACCATCCGTTTCAGGATGAACCATACATTCACTTACCGTTACAGCACCGGCTCCGCCTTTTCCACGTAATTCATAAAACGCGGTTGATTTTGGACCGATACAGCCATCGTTTGTAATATCTGTTCCACCCATTGGAGCAGAAAACATGCGGTTTTGAAAAGTAACATTACCAAGTGTGATGGGAGAGCAAAGACAAGGATAGTTGCGCTTCATAGTATGTATCTCCTTTATTGATATTATTTTTATGCTAAAATAACATGTAATAATAAACATGTCAATACATACATGTTTAAAAATGCCTATTTACGGATGGAAAAATAAGAAAAATATGTTAAAATGGATATAAAGAATATTGAGAAAGGAAAAAATAAATGAGAAATTTAAAATATGTGATACTGGGACTGCTAACGCAAAATTCAATGACAGGGTATGAGATAAAGCAAAAATTTGAAGGAGCTCTCTCTGAATTTTGGCATGCAAATCATAGCCAGATTTATCCAGAATTAAAACGGCTGACCGAAGAAGATATGATTCAATATAAAATTCAAATAGTGGGAACTAGCTTAGAAAAAAAAGTATACACGATTACAGAAGCAGGAAGGAAAGAGTTTAATATATGGTTAAAAAAAAGAGAAGGATTAGAAGCAACACCGAAAGATATTTTTCGCTTGAGACTATTTTTTTCTAATGAGTTGCCAGAAGAAATGCAAATGGAACTGATCCAAGATCAATTAGAATTGCATAAGGAACGTTTGCGGCATCTTGAAAAAAATAAGGTATACTTTGGCGGGCTGTGTAAGAAAGAAATGTCTGCAGAGCTTTGTGATTATATGGTACTGGAAGGCGCAGTTATGCGTGAAGAGGCTTACTGCAATTGGTTGAAAAAATGCTTGCAGATGTGCATGGGAACAGGAGGGAAATAGAAAGGTGAAGACAGGCAGATGGAGGCTTCAGAGGGGGAGTATCTATAATCGTTTTCTGGTACTGATTATTACGATCATTATATTACCGGCTATTTTTGCATTTACAATTTTATCAGGGATATTAATTGCAAACTTAAGTAAAAGCAATAAAACAGTATTAGTTATGACAGCAGAAACAGTGAGTAATACGGTGGAAGAAGCGCTGAATAGTGTACTTGATATATCAGTTTCTTTGATTGGAAATACAGAGATTCAGGCATATTTATCAGGTGAAGGCAGTTTTACAACATTTGCACGGGCAACTGAGGTAATCAAGAATTATTATCTTTGGAACCATTATATTTCACAAATTCAGATTCGGTCTATTGATGGGAAAAAGGTGATTACTGGTAATAATAAGAATATGATTGGTTTTACGGAAGAAGAAATAGAACGGCTTGAACAAACAAATGGAGCCTGGTTTTGGACCGAAGACAAGGCGAACATAGGGATCTGTCGTGTGATTCGAAATGGATTAAATGTAAAAGAACGATGGGGATATCTTAAAATTTTATTAGACAAAACTAAGCTGGAACAATTATTTCGCATTGAGACAATGGACTCAGATTATCAGTTTTTTTTGTATGACAGGAAAGAAGAGCATATATTTTTTTATATGAATGAAAACAATATGGAGGATATAGAAGGATTATTGAAGGACAATGATTATAGAAAAAATGAATTTCTTGAACTGAAAAATAAGATTTTTTATAAAAATCAAACCAGATTAAGAAACACTGATTTAATTATTGCATCAGAAAACCAAATGATGTATTTCCAGTGGATGCAGATAATAATTATAGTCGCTATAATTGGATTACTGGTAGTATTGTCATATTTCTGCTTTACTCTATATAAAAAGCAAATTTCGGGGCCATTGACTACTTTGAATAATACAATGCTAAAGCTATATCCAGGGAAGGGGGTTCCTGCCTTTGTTGATGTAGAAGCAAGGGGAGAAATTCGTCAACTGATTGATACTTTTAATAAAATGTCAAAGGAGTTAGAGGATTTATATGATCGAAATTATAAAATGGAGTTAAAACTCAAGGATGCGAAAATAAAGGTGCTTCAGCAAGAAATAAATCCGCATTTTTTGTATAATGTATTGGATTCCATTCGGTGGATGATCGTATTGGATGAAAAGGAAACTGCTGCAAAGATGATTGAGCAGCTTTCAGGCATGTTTCGAATGTCGTTACAGCATACAGAAAATGGGGTTGTCTCACTTGCTTATGAAATAGAGCATGCAAAAAATTATATAGAAATAGAACGATTACGTTTCAGAGATAAAATTCAGTTTGAAATTAATATTCAGGATGATATAGAAGGATGCTATGTAATGAAATTTATTTTGCAACCATTACTGGAAAATGCGGTTACGCATGGAATTCAGCCGGCTGGTGGGGCCGGAAAGATTGTTTTATCCTGCTATCAGTCATCCGGTTGTCTCATTTATGATATTCGAGATAATGGAGTGGGGGCTGAGCCGGAGTATATTAAAGATATCTTGGATGGAAATCGAATGAAAAAGAATTCATTAGAGGGTTTTGCATTAGAGAATATTCAGTCAAGATTAAAACTGAAATATGGGCTTACATATGGAATTGAGTATCGGAAACGAGAAGGTGGCGGAAGCGTTTTTCTCGTAAAACAGCCATTGTTAAAGGGAGAGGAGGAGGCAAATGTATAAGTTGCTGATCGTTGATGATGAGTATATTGTCCGGCAGGGACTTCGCAAGATTGTACCGTGGAATGCGATGGGGGTCTTGGTGGCTGGAGAAGCTGGGAGTGTAGAAGAAGCTGTAAAGACAGCAGCAGAAGTTTATCCGGATATTATTATTTGTGATATCAGGCTTCCAGGTGGAGAAGGATTTGAAGCAGTAAAACAAATTCAGCGAATGATCCCGTGGGCGCAGTTTATTATGATTACAGCGTATTCTGACCAACAATATTTATTACAGGCGATTCATAGTGGGGTGTGTGATTATTTATTTAAACCGGCAAAGATAGAAGATATACAAAGAGCAGTGCAAAAGGCGTGCGATAAAATAGATCGTTATCATATGCAGATAAGAAAGCAAATGGAATATCAAAATTTTGTAAATGATAATCTGGAAATTTTAAGAGAACGTTTTATTTGTGATTTGCTGCGTGGAAAATTGCAAAGGGGTGATATTGAAAAAACAAAGGAAATATTTCAAATACAGCTGGATGGTCCGTACTATATGCTTTTGATTTTTCAAGCAGATACGTTAGAGTATGAGTTTATGCAGAAGATTTCGCTGATGTTTCAACAGTGGAAGCCGACGGTGACAAAAATTCCGGAAAATAAAACACTTTATGCGGTTATTTTGAATTGCATAGAAAAAGACTTGGAATTGAAAAAGAGAATAGAGGAATTTGTTCATATAGAAAATTTGATTTATAAAAGTGAGGTATCCAGCGAAATACCAATTCTTAATGAAAAACTGATCATTCAAGCGTTGGAAAAAACAGAATGGAAAGAAACAGAAGAGATAAAGAAATACAGGAAACGTATTTTTGAGGCCCTTAAATATGAGGATGCAATAGAAGAGATAATGGCTCGTTTTGAACAGTATGATGCTGCATTAACACGGGAAGGGGTAGAAGAAGGTCAGAAACAGGAAGTGTTTCGTACATTACTTGAAATGATTGAAGAGTTGCTGAATGTGCATGAGAATAACGATTATGATCATTTGAATGCAGAAAAAATGCGAACGTATTTAAAAACGATTGTAGATCTGAGGAAAAGAGAAGGGGCAGAGTTTGGAGATATTGTGGACAAGGCATTATACTATCTGCGGAAACGCTATCAAGAAGACGTCTCATTGGAACAGGTTTCAGCGGAGTTATTTATATCATCATCTTATTTAAGTAGGACAATTAAAGAGAGAACAGGAAAAGGATTTCAGAAATGGTTGACACAATATCGAATGGAAGCTGCGATTATTCAATTGAATCAGACAGAAAAAGGTGTAGAGCAAATTGCGGAGGAGTGTGGTTATCATTCTTATCGTATATTTTCTGAGCATTTCCGAAAGTATACAGGTGATACAGCAACGCAATATCGCCAGAATCAAAGAAAAGAGAAGAGGAACTAGTAGGGAGCAGGATGATTTTTGCCATAAAGGTAAAAAATTATCCTGTTTTTGTATAAAAAAGAAAAAAACGCATTTTATTGTGCGAACTGAACAAAAAAAACGAATTTACATATCTATATTTGGATGGATATAATATATGTATCAGAAATGAAAACGTGCACGTGTAAGAAGTGAATAAAATGAAACAAAAATGGAGGGAATGATATGAAAATGAAACAAATGATGGCTGCTATAATGGCAGGAACTATGGTAACGATGTCTTTTATTCCTACAAGTGCAGAAGAACATGAACCAGTGACATTAACTATTGTACATGAACATAGTGAAGAAGCTGCACAAAGTATTCCGTCAAGTGCTGCATTTCGGTATTGTATGGAGCTTTATAAGGAATCACATCCTTGGGTGACGCTGGAGGAAACGATAATTGCTAATTCTGATATTCAAGATAAATATACAGCACTGATTGCAGCGGATGAACTTCCAGACATCACTTATGTGAAATATACATGGTTGGAAAATACAGCTGGAACAGGAATGTTGGTAGATTTATCTGACTATGCGGATCCGGAAAATTATTATGACGGTTTGGCGTCTACTACCTATGAAGGCAAAGTATACGGGTTGCCAAATAAATATTCTGTGTATAATCTGGTTTGTTACAATGAGAAAATGTGGAAAGAGGCAGGATATGAGGAATTTCCGACCACATTTGAAGAGCTAATTGCAGCGGATGAGAAATTTAATGAAATGGGAGTTGACACTATTTCATTGGGAAATACAGCTAAATGGTTTGCTGTTTCTTATTTCTTAGATGCACTTGCTTATGATTATTGTGGGGAAGATTGGGTAAATAAGATCATAGAGGGGGATAGCAGTGTAGCATGGACGGATGAGTCATTTGTAAAAGCTCTGCAGTCAGTTTTAGATATGGTGCCGTTGTTTAATGCAGATTTCAATATGACAGATGACATATCAGCGGCCAGCATGTATATGCAAGGAAAAGCAGCAGCTCATGTAGTCGGGGGCTGGGGCGTGTCAACTTTGGAGAGTATGAGTGAAGAATATCCGGAAGTATGGGAAAATACACGAGTTGTACTACTGCCATCAGCAGGAGGATCTGAGGATTACCTGATTAATGCTTGTGGTGCAGCAGAAGGGGTTAGCTCCAGACTTTTGGAAGAAGGAAATGAAGAAAAACTTCAGGCGGCAATTGAGTTTTGTCAGACAATCAGTAGCCCGGAATATGCAAAATATTGTGCAGACCACGGAACGACAACGCCATATAAGACGGAATTTGATTGGACGAATTTGGGACAGCCATTTGCGGATCTTGGAAATGTGATTAATAATACAGAGCATACTGGATTAAACTTTAATGATTATATTAATGATACAGTTAAGATGACAATTCAGAATGAAACACAGAGCCTGATGGCGGGAGCAACGACTCCGGAAGCTGCAGCAGCGAACATTCAAGCAGTACAGGAACAGGTATTTGCCCAGTAAAAAATCCAAAGAAAAGCTTTCCGGAGGTGTAATACCTCCGGAAAGAAAGAAGGGAGTGGCAGAAGTGAAAGTGAAAAAGAGAAACTGTATGCAGCCAGGGAAAAAAATGTTGGTAGCGTATCTGGCACCTAGCTTGATTGTATATTTACTTGCATTTATTTTGCCTGTAATTTTAGTTTTTATTATGAGCTTTTTCAAATTTTCAAGCATCAAGAGTTTTACATTTGTTGGATTTGAAAACTATCGGAATCTTTTTCGGGATAAAAATATATGGTTGGCTTTAAAAAATAATTTATTTCTTGTATTTGTGTGTCTGATTGGACAGATTGGGATTGCATTTATTTTGGCCTGCTTATTGAGTTCACGTTATGCTAAGGGAAGTGGAGTATATCGGACGGTTATTTATTTTCCAGTTACATTGTCTGCAGTTGTTATCGGATATGTCTGGCAGTTTGTGTATGATTACAATTATGGATTGATTACCTGGTTTATGAAGGCAATCGGCTATGGCGATAAAGTGACGCCGCTTCTGGCAAAAGTAGATACGATCATGTGGCTTGTATGTATTCCCATGATTTGGCAGTATGTTGGATTTCATTTGGTAATTATGTTGTCAGCAATGACGACAATCGATAAAGAAATTTTGGAAGTAGCAGAGATAGATGGATGCAATGGATTTCAAAAGTCGAGATATATAATATTTCCATTAATAAAACCAACTCTGGTGATTTGTGTGTTTCTTTGTATTTCAGCAAATATGAAGGCATTTGATCATATTATGACGTTGACAAATGGAGGACCTGGATATGCTTCCAATGTTTTGGCGTTGTATGCATATAACGTTTCTTTTCAGCAGTTGAATATGGGATATGGCAGTGTTGTGTCCGTATTTATTTTATTAGTGACGGCGATATTATTTGTAATATCAAGATTACCGGCCGCAGTGTCTGGAAGGAGGCGCCAAAATGAAACATAAAAAATTATCATATTATGCCAAAGTAATCATTGTAAATTTAATTCCGGCGTTTTATGCGGTTACCTGTATATTTCCTGTAGTATGGTTGTTTTATACCACATTTAAGACACAGCCAGAGTTTTCAATTGACGTACTTGCACTGCCTAATGATTGGAGTAACATTACAAATTATGAGTACGTGTTGACGCAGATGCCGATTATAAGGGCAATGTTAAATACATTGAGGGTTACCGCAATCGCGCTTGTAATTATTTTATTGTTTTCCTTTGTGAATGGATATTTTCTTGCAAGATTTCGATTTCGTGGTAGCAAAGTATTGTCCCTTTTATATATGAGTAATTTATTGATACCGATTCATGCAATTCTTGTTCCAATTTATATTCTTTTTGCAAAAGCGGGACTTTCTAATCATTGGTATTCGACAATTATTCCTTGTGTCTGTATGGAACTCACAACGTCTATTTTTCTTGTGAAAAGTTATATGGACGCAGTACCCAGAGAACTGGAAGAAGCGGCAAGCATAGATGGGAGCAGTTTTACCAGAACCATGTTTATGATTATTTTGCCGCTTGTAAAACCAGTTTTGGTTACTTGTGGTATTATCAGTTTTTTCCATATATGGAACGAATTTCCCTTTTCATTGATTTTGTTAAATAATGAAAAGGATTATACATTACCATTAATGTTAATGAGATTTAAAGGAGAATATTTTACAGATTACCCAAGAGTGATGACATCGCTGTTTGTTTCAATTATTCCTGCATTGGCGATTTATTCAATTTTTTCAAAGCAGATTATTAAAGGGATGATGGCAGGAGCGGTAAAAGGTTAAAAGAAAATAAAGAGAAAGGAATCAAAAATATGGAACGAATGGAACGACGCTGGTCAGAATTTACCAGAGAAGATATACAAAAAATTGCGGACACAACATTACCGGAAAAATACAGTGATAATTGGCTGGCAAAGGGAGAATATACGCCACCACTGGCAGATTTAGGAGGAAAAGAAATAAAAATATACTTGGAAAAAAATCAATGTATGATTTATAAATTTGCTGGAATTGATCAGCTTAGTTGGACGGAATGCGATATAGAGGAATCGGATGTTACTTTTTCAAAAGAATATTATGAAGCGCGGCAAGTTCCAGACAGTGGGGAAATTTATATGATTCAATACTATTGTCATGGCTCCGTACCGCCAACTGCATATACAGTCGTAGTTGATTTTCAGACAGGCTTGGTAACGGTATGTAAAGCACAATTCTGTCTTGGATATAATCCACGAGAAGTGACAAGAACATTCCGATTTGGAATATTAGATGGATATGAAGACACTGGAAAACGTCATGCATTTACAACCGATTTGGTCGGTAAATCGATTTTATGGACGTATCATGATAAAGAAGATGTACGCATCAGGCATATTTATACAGCACCTTTATATTATACCTATATTATGAAACAAGGAGAAAAACGTTGGGTTGCATCGAATCCCGCAGATTATATAAAGATAAATGATCATATGTATATTTTCACATTTGTTGAAGAACGTCAGGCAGGGACACAAGGGTTTTTTCTGATTAATACAGAAACATTGCATGATGTAGGTTCCTTTTTTGGAGTGCAGGCTACCGGATTAGAGTGTTGTACGTTCGGGGCAAAAGGAGAATGGTCATCGCCTTATGACGAATCCTGAAAAATGTAATTGAAAATATGTCAGAGGAGGGATGATGAAATGCAAGCGGGAAAAGGCCAACTTTTTATGTGGAGCAGCACATTTGCTGATATGGTAATTTTGGGGTTGTGCTGGATTTTATGTTCAATTCCAATTATAACAATCGGAGCAGCAACGAGTGCATTATATTATTCTGTTGCTAAGACGATGAGGTATGGTACTGGAAAGCCAGTTCGGGAATTTTTTAAAGCTTTTAGAGAGAATCAAAGAGCTGGAATTATGATATTTCTCCCAAGTGCTATTACTTTCATAACAACATTGATATTGGCTTTTTTAGCACAGGCAATAACAGAGCGTGTTGTGGCATTGCTGTTTGCAGGAGTGGTTTTGGGGATACAAATATACATATATCCGCTGATTTCTAGATTTGAGTTACCTGTTGTAAGATATTTTCAGGTAGCACAGTTTTGCTTATTCCGTTATCTGCCCAAAACAATATGTCTGATTTTAGTTTTTTTTCTGTGTTTGCTTACTGCTACATTGTTACCATTCCTAGTGCCAATATTGGTCGTTGGATATATGTACTATAGTACATTTTTTCTGGAAGATATTTTTAAAGAGTATATTCTGAAGACAGAAGAAAATAAAGATGAGTGGTTTTGGAATTAAAGGTGATTTATAGGGACAGACATTTTACATGTGTTGTCCCTATTTTTGTGTTTGAGAAAATAATGAGTTAAAATAAAATGTGATAGTATTATCGCAAATTTTGAAAGGTGTGTTGTTATTTAGCGAAAATGAATTTATAATGAAGCTGGGGATGGATCGTATCCGCCCTATAGTGGAAAGAAATCGTCAGGAATTGTTAAAAGAAAGAAACCAGAGGTGACAGAATGTACAGTGATTTATTCAGCCGCG
>CAKSGG010000111.1 GCA_934454215.1 uncultured Clostridia bacterium | reverse complement strand
TATATTGCTTAAAAATTTAATATTAATGCCATAGGCACTCTTTTTTTGTGCTGTCTGTATAAACTGGGGCACTTCATCATAACACAGTCCTTTTTTTATTAAGGAAATTCAGCCCACAGCCTCATCGCAGTTATCAACCTTTATAAGCTGATTATCTCCGTTCAACCCTGCATTTCATATGTAAAAAACCGATGACGAATATACGGTTCTTGCCGCAAATTCTTCCCTGCAAATAGCTTACCGCCAATGTCGGAACGGCAGGCATTGCGGCTATCATACTATGCAAATCTTTTTTACAAAAACTTTAATTTTATAAGATTTTCTGTGAAATTCCGCAGTCTCGGGTTGATTTTAAGCAAAAGAGCTGATTTCGCAATGAAATCAGCTCTTTTTCCTATTTTGTAATAACAGCCTTATGTTCTGTATCCAGCCACTCAACACTCGCACCAAGCTTTTCCGAAACAAACCGAATCGGAGTATATGTTCTGTCATTTTCAACAAATGCAGGAGAATCAAGCTCAATCTTTCCGCCGTTTACTTCTGCGGTTTCCGACCCTATTGTAATAAGAATGGTCACATTCTCTCCCGTTTTCAGGTTTTTGCCCGTTATCGTTACAAGCTGTTTATCTCCGTCCCACTCTACATCAGCGCCTAAATTCTCGGCTACAAATCTTGCAGGAAGCATTGTTCTGTCATTTACAATTTTCGGTGCAACATCATTTGTCTTTGTCTGCCCGAAAACCTGTGCGGTTTTTTCACCTATTGTCAATATAATCTGATTTGCCGAATTGTCTTTTTCCGTCCAAGCGGCATAAAGCACAAGGTTCTTTGTTACTTTTTCCGAAAAATTATACTTGTTTTTAAGCTCTTTGTCCGTGTACCAGCCGGCAAAATCAAAACCTTCCTTAGTCGGGGTCACCGGCTCTTTAACTACAGAACCTCCCGCAATACTTTGGTTCGGCAGTTTATTTCCTCCGTTTGTTTCAAATGAAACGTTATAACGGCTTATTCCGCCGCCTCCGCCCGATGTTCTCGTATACAGCTTTATTTTTCCCGTTAATGTTTCATAATTTACTGTGTCCGTCGGTGTAAACAGCCATGTATAAAATTTATTCGCCTCAACAGCAGTGTCATACGGCAGCTCCGTCACACCGTCGTCAGCAACCCATTTCACCGTACCGCTTACACTTAAATTTGCCGCCTCCGCAGTAAGATGTGCATCCGCAAGCGTTTTTCCTGCTGTTGTTATCAAAGCAACATTCGGAGTACCTGTCGGCTTTGCCTTTTCAATCGTCCAGTTAATTTTAACCTCATCAGCCGTACCGTCATCCCATTTCTCTTTCGGCTTTACAACAATTTCATATTCACCCGCATTTGTCTGAACATTCCCCGATATTGTCATCGTTACCGAAGAATACCCCTTTACTTCAGCAATCTGCTCCGAACCTGTATAAGTATATGTTCCGTCAATTGAAAGAACAGGTTTTTGGGGGAACAGATAATGCAAAACAGCATTTTTTAATCCCTTGTTGTCATCGCCTATTTGTATATTTCCCCAGCTTTCCAAATCACCTACATAGTATATATCTTTCAAATTACCGTCCTCATCAAATGCTCTGTCATTTATGTATTTAATGCTTGACGGCAATGTAACGGAAGTGATTTCATCATGATAGCTAAACGCATTTTCACACAGTCCGACAGTACCTTCCTTAACCTCAAAGTTTGCAGGTAAATCAGCATCGTAATCTACATACAAAAGCCAATTGTCGTGATAATAAATATTCTCCCCTTTTGTTGTATCACAAATATAAGTATCGTTAAAAGCATAATCTCCTACAAATATCACACTTTCGGGAATACGGATATTCTTTAAAGTTTTGCATTGATTAAATGAACGGTTTCCGATATATTCAACCCCGTCGGGCAAGTCAGCTTTTTCAAGCTGCTCACACCATGAAAACGCCCAATTATCGATTTTTTTAAGAGCAGACGAGAATGTTACCTCCGTAACAGCCATACTCTCAAACGCACTGTCGCCGATTTTCTCTACACTCGGCAGCATCACCGTTCTGAGTTTCTGATTTCCCACAAAGGCATGTCTGTCAATAACTTTTACACTTGACGGCGCATTAAACTCTGTATCCGCTTTATTGGCCGGATATGTAATTAACGTTATTTTGTCCTTATCATACAACACTCCGTCCTCGGACGAAAATGCCGTATTTTCTTCGTCCACAGAAATGCTTTCAAGATTTTCACCCACAAACACATCTCTGCCGATTGAAACAATGCTCTTAGGTATAATTATACTTTTTAGATTGTCTATCCAAAATACTCCGTTAGCGATATGAGTAACGCTGTCATCAACATTTATTACATAGTTTTTGTCTATATCGTCCTTTGCATCCACAATCCATTTACCTGTAATAAGAAGTCCGTTTTCATATTCATCTTCGTACTGATGTTCATAAAAAGCGCCGCTTGAAATATTTGTAACGGTGTCGGGGATTTCAAAACCCACAATCGACTTATTCAGAGGAAATTTTATAAGCAATGTTTTATCCTTATTGTAGAGTACCCCATCAGCCGAGGAGTACATGGTATTTTTATCATCAACCGTAATACTCTCAAGTGAAGTACAGGCATAAAAGCCATCTTCAACTAATGTTACGGATGCCGGAATATGCAGTGATTTCAGTTTTTTACAATCACGAAATGTTCCGCCGAAAATAAATTGAAGTCCCTCAGCAAGGGTAACGCTTTCAAGACTTTCACAGCCCATAAATACATTATTCCACAAAGTTGTTACCGCATCGGTATTTATTTGTGTAAGGCTTTTACATCCGCGAAAAGCGTGCATACAAATTGTGTCCACACTTTCGGCAAGCCGAACCTCCTTTAACGCCTCACAGTTCAAAAAAGCATATTTCCCTATCGAGGTCACACCGTCATTTACTACAATCTTTTCAAGATTCGTCTTTATACTTCCATTCTCAAACCACGGTGCACGCATAAACACATCATGAAAATTTACATCACTGTAACTGTACATATCGCCCGTACCGCTTATTTCAAGTGTCTTTGTTGTTTCGTCATATGCCCAAGTCAGATTATCACCGCATTTGCCGCTTGTTATCCCTTCGGCAAATACAGTCATAGGTATTAATGCAAGCAGCATACAAAATACAATGACTGCCGCACACGCCCGTTTCATTTTAATCATAATAAATTCCGCCTTTCTGTCAGTTATTATTTCAAAAGCTCACTAAACATTTTTGCCGTACCGAATACGGTACAAATAAGTTTTTTTAATACATAATCATCGTCCTTTCTTTAATTGTCCACTCACCGTGTATATGATTATTGTAACATATATTTCCGTTTAAGTAAATGTCATTTCCTGATTTGGCATTGCCCGCTGTGGAAAAATTTTAAATTTTCTATTTATTTTTTCAAAATAATATGTTATAATTTAGAAAAAGCATAAGGAAGTGATAAAATGTTTTGTGAAAAGCTGAATAAATATATGGATATGCTGAATTGCTCAGGCAAGGAATTTGCGGAATATTCGGGAATATCGGAAGCAACGGTAAGCCGCTATAAATCCGGAACAAGGACGCCTAAAGCAAATTCGGAGGATATGAAAAAGCTATGCAAAGGAATCTGCAATGCTGCCGCTCAAAAGGGAATTAATCTGACATATAAAGCTGTCTTGCAGGAGCTTAACGGTCTTGCCGAAAAAACGTCGTTTGATTATGAATCCATGCAGAAAAAATTTAATATGCTTTGTTCCGTATTTTCGGTAAATCTTGCGGATATGTCAAAAAGCCTGAAATACGACTCGTCATATATTTCAAGAATACGCAGCGGCAAGCGCCGTCCCGCAAATCCGAAAAAATTTGCCTTTGACGTTGCCCGGTATTTTTCTCAATATTATACTTCCGATAACGGCAAAAAAATTCTTGCCGAAATGATTAATATTAAGCAAGCTCAGATTAAAACACAGGACGATTACATATCAGAGCTTGCAAGCTGGCTTACAGACAGCGAATCCTCAGAAAAGCCCGAAAATCCCATGAAAAAGTTTTTGGATACGCTTAACTCATTTGACCTCAACGAATACATAAAGGCAATCCGCTTTGACGAACTGAAGGTCCCTTCCCTGCCGTTTCAGCTCCCCGTAACAAAGAACTATTACGGCATTGATGAAATGAAAAACGGCGAGCTTGACTTTCTCAAGGCTACCGCCCTTTCAAAATCAAAACACAGTGTTTTTATGTTCAGCGATATGCAGATGGACGACATGGCGGCGGATATGGATTTTTCAAAAAAATATATGTTCGGGCTTGCCGCAATGCTTAAAAAGGGGCTTCATCTCAATGTTGTCCACAACCTTAACCGCCCGTTTAACGAGCTTATGTTAGGTCTTGAATGTTGGATTCCGCTTTATATGACAGGACAGATTTCGCCGTATTATCTCAAAGGCGTGCACAATCAGTTTTTCTGTCATTTTCTGAATGTGTCTGGCGCTGCCGCATTATCGGGCGAATGTATCTCTGGTTTTCATTCAAAGGGCAGATACCATTTGACCAAAAACAAGGACGAGCTTGAATATTACCGTGAAAGAAGTGCCTGTATTCTGAAAAAAGCACACCCTCTCATGGAGATATACCGTGAGGATAAGACAGCAGAATTGAATGCGTTCATGCTTGCCTCATCTCATGCAAACGGAAACCGCCGAAGTGTGCTTTCATCTCTCCCGATATATACAGCCGCAGATGAATTTTTAACAGACTTTCTGAATAGACGGAATGCATCTGATGAGGAACGGCAAAAAATTCTTGCTTACGCCGCAGAACGCAGAAAACAAATACTTGAAATTCTTAAAAATAATACCGTCACGGACGAAATACCAAATTTAAGCGAGGAGGACTTTCATAAACAGCCGCTTGCACTGTCGTTATCGTTTATGTTCTGCGGTACAAACTACGAATACACCTTTGATGAATACACAGAGCATATGAGACTTACAAAGGAATTTGCGAAAAACCAAAAGAATTATTCCTCTGTTCCTTCAAGAGAAAACGCATTTGCCAATATACAAATTACAATGCTTGAAAATGAATATGTCATAATTTCAAAAAACAAAGCGCCTACAATTCATTTTGTTATTCGGCATCCGATATTGAGAGACGCAGTGGAAAATCTGGATTTTCCGATATTGTAACAAAAAGCCCGATATGAAACTCCATATCGGGCAATATATTATTACATTGCTTGCAGAATAATAATCAAATCCTGTATATCAATCAAACCGTTTCCGTCCAAATCACAGTTTTTAAAATCATTCCAATCAGGCGAGCTGCTGCCTTTTCTGTAGTATTTCTGACAATATGTAATATCAAGAAGGTCAATTACCCCATCGCCGTTCACATCACAGCTCGGCTTGCTGCTTACGTCTGTATTCGCATTCGGCGAAGTTATTTTCGTTGTAAAGTATACCGCCTTTCCGTTATCGTCATACCCTGCCGCTGAAACATCAATAAGCTTTATACCGACTGACATATCCTGCATAATTTCTTTAAACCGAATTTCTGCAGCGTCGAAAAGCTCAGTTTTTGTAAGGTTTCCGCCCGCACCGTTTTGCAGATATGACAGTGCTATCGTAGCGGTATTGTCGTCATTCCATTTAATTCCCAAAGGTGTAAAGCCGTTTTTGCCGATTAAATCCGCATATTGCAGAGCATCATCTTTTTTAAAAGTAAATGAAACGGCGGCAACCCTTTTCACGTTCCCGAGCTGAAAGCCAAACGGAATGTTTTCACCCGTAAAAATACTCTTTTTTGCAGTTACGGCAGCCGTAACAGGCAGTTTCTCGGGTGCTTTTGCATTAACGCTTATTTCACAGTACGCCTTTATTCCGTTTACGGTTTCGGCGGTAATTACCGCATTGCCCGCTTTCTTTGCGGTAACCGTTCCGTTTTGCGATACTTCCGCAACATCAGCGTCCGATGTACTCCAGACAGCAGTTCTGTTTGACGCATTTTCCGGCATAATATCGGCAGTGATTTTTGCACTTTCGCCATCGGTTAATATCAGCGACGATTTATCCAAGGTTATCGACTGCGGATATATAATTGACGCACTCGAAAGTGAATAATAATCCGAAATATATGTGTTTCCCGCATAGTCTATCAATGCGATTTTAGCCTGCGAAAGTCCTTTAAATCCCGATTCTGACAAATCAAATTTAATTTCCGTTACCGCAGCGGCAGATGAAGCATCAGGCTCTATCCATTCGGTTATCGGCTCGTTACCCGTTGCCGTTGCGCACGCACCCTGAATATAATGGTTATCATGAACAGTCACAATCCAGCTTGCGCCCTCAATCCTGCTTGAAATAACCTCCGGTGCTTTGCTGTCTATCACAATCGGGAAAGATTTTGTTTCTTCATTGCTGCCAAGCTTTGCCGTTATTTTATAAACATAATTTCCGTCGTCAAGCGGAGTATTCCACGAGTCAAACGGCTCCCAGCCTTTTGCCGCCATGGGAGTATAAAATCCCTCCGAGGAATGATAGGTTTTTGAAACCTTTGATGAGCTTTCACTGTAAACCGTATTTCCGTCCGCATCATCTGCCGAAAAAGTAAGCTTGTCGGCATTGCGCAGAAGAGACACCGCCTCTGTGACATTTTTGCCCGACTCATTTCCCTTTATTGCGATTTTATCCGCATTATATTCCTCTGAGCCGTCAACATAATAGTTATGACCGAGAATATATCTGCCTCCGTCACTGTTTCTAAATTGCCCTATACGTGTTTCGCACAGCGATGCCGCCTCATCATCGTAAATGTCCGAGTCAAATATTTTAAGAGCCTGCCAGTCTCCGAAAAATCCCATAAACGGATATGAAAGCGCCGTTTCTCCGTTTTGTATCGGATTAAGCGTAACAAAGCCCTCTATGTATATTCCGTTCGGAAAAGCTTTTTTCAAATTTGACTTTCCCTTTTCGGTAAGTTCAATTTTTACATTCATCTCAGTCTCGCCGTTTGCCGCAAGCGTTATTTTTTTCGGAACTGTTACCGTAACTTCGTCAGCCGAAAGCTCTCTTGCTTTTTGTGCCATATACACAACGCCGTTTTCCGTAACCGTATCTTCTGTAAGAAGCGTTACGGAAGGCTCATATTCAATTATATTCTTGCTCATAGACACGGCTTTGAAATCAAATGAATAGTTTCCGTTTTCATTATATCCCGTTTCTGCTTTCGGCCGTGTGCCATCGGAGTTTAAAAGATATGCGTTTGCCGTTACTGCGTTCGTAAGCTGAACTAACCCCGCTCCCTGCTTTCTCGGCGAATACGGTATACCGTTTTCATCTTTAATCGGAACGGCTGTACTCATCATAATTGCATTTACGAGCTTTGTCCTTTGTTTGGCTGTCATGTTAAGTCCGCCTTTATTTTCACAGATATACTGATTCATAACAGCCGCCGCACCTGCCATATGAGGCGACGCCATCGACGTACCGCTCATATTTCCGTAAAGTCCGTTTGGGAGCGTTGAATAAATATCTCCGCCCGGAGCTGTTATTTCGGGCTTTAATTTCAAATCGGGCGTAACTCCCCATGATGAGAAGTCGCTCATTTTTCCGCTGTGATTATCCTTAAAGCTGTCAACATACTCATCACTTACGGACAATCTCTTATCGCTCTGCTCACAAAGATACTCACCGTCGGCTTTACTTATAAATACACACGGTATCTTATTGTCGGTTGACATATTGATAAGTGCACCGTCTGTATTATCATAAATTATTGCAGCCACAGCACCCGCATTTTTCGCATTTGCTTCCTTTTGCGCAAAGGTCAGAATCTCTCCGTTTTCTTCACCTGCACGGCGAATCAAAGCAATTTTTTCTCTTAAGCTTTTATCTGAAAAATCCGCCGTTCCGCCGATACCGCAGTCAACATATTCAAACGTACCCGAAAGCGATATAAGCTGACCGCTTTCCTTTTCGGCAGGGTCATTGTATCGGATTTTTCTTTCGTTTGCAAGCAAATATACAGATGTTGTTTCGATATTATTCATACTTGCAACCGAAAGAGCGGCCTCGTATGTGGACGGAGACGCAACAACGCCGTTATCGGGCTCTGCCGCTTTTGGAAGGTCGCTGCCAGATGAATTTTGATATGCAGAGCTGTACTCATTTCCCGCAGCACAGTACAGCGCAATACCCGAATCCCTTACACGGTTATAGACCTCACGCATAGATTTATATGCGCTTTCCGAAAATCCCGCCGTCATGCCAAGACTCATATTTATAGAATCAACGCCGAATTTTACCGAATCGTCAAGAGCCGCTAAAATATCATCATCGTAAGCGCCGCCCGTAGAATCCCCGAAAACCTTCATTATAAAAAGCTGCGCATCGGGAGCAACGCCTTCAACCACGCCGCCGCTGTTTGCACCGACAATTCCCGCAACATGAGTTCCATGCGATTCACCGCCCGAAACATTGGTATCAATATCGGCATAATCATATGCGTACGGTATTTTATCATTCACGTATACTTTTGAAACATTCAGTTTCCCTATTGTCATCTTGTTATTTTTTATTATATTCTCAATATCGTCCATTGAATACTTCGGGTTGTTTACCGACGAAAAAGCCGGATGTGATAAATCAAGACCTGTATCAAGAATTGCAACAGCGCTGTTTTTGCCTGTAAATCCGAATTTCTCACCGACAATATCTCCGCCTATTGCCGAAACTCCGCCGTTTGCATAAGCATTTTGGGGAATCTTGTAAAATTCGGCGGCAAATGCGTCTTTAACTCCATCGGTTTCTTTGATTGCCTCCAAATCGTCAGCATCAGCCTCTACCGCCAAGCCGTTCATTACCGCCGAATACTCACGCTTTACGGTTAAATCCATACCGCTCCGCACAAGAGCTTTTTTTACGGCTTTACGGCTTTTTTCCAGTTTCTGCTCTATACTCTTAGCCTTATCTGAAGCAAAAAAATCAGAAACACTTGAATAAGTACTTATTTCTGTGTTGTATGAAAGAATCGGTGCGTCTTCAAGTTCAACAATAATCCGAACATTTTTATTTTCATCCGTTCTGCCAATATTGCTTGAAGGCATCGCAAAAATATCGTTTGATTTTACGTCCGCAAATACCGCCGTGCTCGAAATCATAATGCCGGCTGAAACGACTGCGGACACAATACGTTTAAAAAAATAATTATTCATTTTTTATTTTGTAAATCCTTTCGTAAATAAGTTGGCGTTATTTACGGTTAGTGACGACTAACAGTTTGAAGTATATCATAAATATATTCATTTGTAAAGTATCTACAAATTTTTTTATAGTATTGACAAGATAAATATAGTATGATATACTCTGTTTTGTTAATTATGGTGTGACGACCAAACATTGGAGTCTTAAAAACGGCTCTTTTTTAAAGAATATAGGTTAGTTAAGACTAACCATCGAAAGGAGTGTGTGTTGAAGAAACTTTTATTTTTTAATATCAGGTTAGTTGCAACTAACTGCAAGAGAGGTGACAGTATGAAACTACAGAAAAAAATAACAGGATTGCTTACGGCTGTACTGTTTTTGACGGCAAGCATCGCATCGGTGCAGGCGGCGCAAAATCCGCAAACCACGCTTATATTTGAGCCGAAACGAACATATGAAGGAATTGATTATGACGTGTATATTAATAACACAGATTATCTGAGTACTCTTATGTTTGAAATGAATTTTACTTCAAACGAAATCGGAACAGTCAATATTCCGACAAATGATTGCTTTGATATATCTCACAGCGAATGGAGCAATGAAAATCATGCTTCTTTAAAAACGTATTTCGGCAGAACGGGGCAAAAAACGGGTTTTTCATCTGATGATAAAATCAAAATTGCTCAAATTTCAACTCCGATTGATATTTCACAAATCGGCGACGTAACAGTAACAATATCAAATGCAGTATGCGCAGGAATTACGCAAATTGACGGTAACGCCGTTAAAGGAACGGTTGACTTATCCGACAATCCTATTACATATTCAATAAAGGAATGCAGTATTTTAAGCTTTGACAAATCAACCGTTAATATTCTTTCCGCAAAAGAATGTAATGCGGACATAATATATGCGTCATACGACAGTGCCGGCGGGCTTATAAGCGCACACAGAGAGAATGTTGATTTGAACATCGGCGAAAACAAAATATCCGTAAATACCGCTTTTGATAATTCGTACAGCATATCGGTTATGGTATGGGACGGTATCGGTTCAATGCGTCCGATTGCGGATAAAATGACAATAAATAATTAGAATGGAGATTTATACTATGAAAAATTTATTCAAAAAAACAATAATAACAATGTGCTCGGCAGCTATGCTTATCGGAATAGGCGCTGTTGCTGCAAATGCAGAAACGGTTGAGGTCGGTGATTTTACCGTTGACCGTTTGCGTTCTTACGGAAGTTATACCACAAAAATTAAATCATATAACGGAAAAGGCGGCGATATTGTTCTGCCGACTGAGGCTGAATTTTCAGGCACAAAATATACAATTACCGATGTCGGCAGCGCTTTCAAGGATAATGAGCTTATAACGGGCGTTACAATTCCCGAAGGGTACACCTATATAGATACTGACGCATTTTCAGGCTGCACAGCTCTAAAAAAAGTTGACATTCCGGGGTCTGTAAGCACCATTGCAGCATCGGCGTTTTTCAGCTGCCCTGTACTCAGCGAAGTTAATTTTGCCGATGATACGGCTTCATCATTGACAATTAATAATGAAGCCTTTGCGAACTGCGACTCACTTACTTCAATTGAACTTCCCGCAAGATTCAGTTCAACAAGATATAATTTTCTTTACGGCTGCGACAACCTTACATCAATTACCGTGAAAGAAGGCGCACAGAGCTTTGCGGCTGTCGATAACATTCTCTATAATGTAAGCGGTGATGATGCTGTTATGGTGGCATATCCCGGCGGAAAAACCGAAACTGAGTTTACTAATCCGCCGTAAGTAAACGGTAAAGCCGTAACCTCAACCGCA
>CAKSGG010000110.1 GCA_934454215.1 uncultured Clostridia bacterium | reverse complement strand
AGCGAAGCGGCTGAATGGTAGTGAATGACAATTCGGTGAATTGTCAGAGCCATTCAGTGACCGAACCGCAGTGAGAAATACCATTGTACAGCACCACTCGCTGCAAAGCAGCACTCTGAGCGATTTTCTTTCAGACTTAAATTTTGTGCCTTAAAGCGCAGAAAGGAATGGTTGTAAACATGAAAAAGTAAGCGGCGCATCTTGCTTCTTTTTCATGTTGGATTTATGCCGCTGACTGCGGCGGAATGGAGGATAAGATGAAGAAAAAAATAATAAGCACAGCTTTAAGCCTTGCCATGCTTATTCCGTCATTTAATACCGTTATGGCGCAGGACGTAACGGATATAATCAACGGTGCGTATACAACGGAACAAATGCGAGCCGCCGTAACGGAAAATGCGGAAATACTCGGAGTTGATGCTTCGGCTCTTGCGAATATGACCGTTGTATACAGAGATTTGGCGCAGAGAGTGACTGACGGAGAACATTTTGATACGGATACATTTAAAACGGCGTTTTCCGATACGGTCATGAACTACATGACAAAACAGGAGATAACCCCCGACCAATTTGCAAATTACAGACGTCTGGCATACGGTCTGACGGGAAATGCGAAAAATGTTGTTATAAATCAGACGGTAGGATTTTCGGCATATTCATGTATTTTTATATGCGGATATGAACTGCCCGATTTAACGGACATAAAGAAAATGGAGTTTGAAACTGATGTCACAAGCTTCAGAAATACACGTACGGTAGGGTGGGTGTATTATGATTTGCTTGACGCATATCCGACGGAAATGACAGAGGGTACATATGACGAAAGCAGCAATGAATATGCCGCATTTAAAGCGTATATTGATGGCAGACCCGTTTCAAAAAGACTGTTTGAGTTCAGCGGAAAGGTATTGGACTTGGACTATATTGATGTACCGGGGCAGACATGGAAGGAATATACGGGTACTTTAAAAATTGATATAAGCACCGCATTGACTGATGCAAAGGAGAACGGCGGAATATTTGTTCTGTCGGGCGGTGCGGGCGAAAATGTAAGTATAGAATACAGTAAAATTAAAGTCAACTTATATTCGGACAACACCGTAAAATATCTTGATGACGCAAAAGCCGCGGTTGAAAATCTTAAACAGTATGATTTTGCGGACGGCGTAACGAAAGAGAATAAAGAAGAAGCCCAAGTGGGCGTATATAATGCGCAGGACAGCCTTGCGATAGTTGACGACTGCGATGAAAAATGCGAGCTTGAAGCTGTGGTGGAAAGAGTTCAGAACTATATTTACATTGTGGATATAGACGAGTCGCTCATAAAAATGGAGGAATTGCCGAACGGCGAAAAACTCAATTCCGTTACAGCCGAGGATTCGCAAAAAACAGGCTTTTCGGACGGCTGGTATAAGGATTCGGATTTTATCGAAAAGGCTGACGACAGCGTTGTTTATACGGACGGTAATTTCGTAAGTCTTGATAATACAAGCGTGTTCAGAGGAATTTTAAAGCCGTATTCAAAAACGGGCAATACGGAATTGCTGTTCGGTTATCGTGCAAAGGTAAATGACGGAAAATTAAGCTTTTCGGTATCTGATAAAAACGGTATTTGTATAATGGTTTTTGTCGACAACGGAAAATTAAAGCTGTCAGTGCCGAATATGCCGATGTGTGAGGAAGAACTGGAGGATAATTTTAACGGACTGATTACGCTGAGAATTTCAAATAATTCGGTAACCGCAGCTGCCGTTTCGGATAACGTGAGGAAGAGCGTTTCGGTCGAATGTGATTATACATATGAAACATCAATTGTATCGTTTCAATCCGACGGTGCGAATATGTTCGGGGGCTTGGTATTACAGAAATACCCGAACGGCTACGGCAGTGCCGCTCAAACGGCGCTTGACGAGGTGCAGGCTTTAATAGACAATGCGGACAAGGAAAATGCCATAGCAAAATACGAGACTGCCGAAAAATCCGTAGATGTACTTGCGGAGGGCGTAATTAAAGATGATTTAAGCGCATATCTGAAAAAGCTGTCATCTAAAATTGACGAGTTCAGAGAGGACATAAAAGTATCGGCGGCGGAGGACGCACTGAAAAAAGCAGAGGAAACAAAAGCTTATGCCGATTTTGTAACGGCAAAGGAAGTGGTTGAAAAGGTTTCCGATACCGACAGAAAAAAGGCTCTTGATGAAAGACTTTCATCTCTTGAAACGGCAATGAAAGGTATGACGCCTTATGTAAAATCAGCCGAGATAAAAGGTTCATGGTCGGTAGGCGCTGTTCTTACGGTTGAATATACGATTCAGGACGATTACGGAACAAAGGGCGATAACCTTGTTGAATGGCTTGTCGGCGGGAACGTTGTAAAAAGCGGCAGCGATACGATTACCGTCATCGGCAGCTATGCGGGAAAAACCGTAACGGCTCGCATTACTCCGTCAAATATATTCGGAGTTAAGGGCACGGCATATACGACTTTGGGAGTTACAATACCGTCAAGCGGCGGCAGCGGCGGCGGTGGCGGAGGAGGAAATACGGGCGGTTCGACCACCATAAAAATATATTCCACTCCCGAACCGTCGGCAGCGCCAGAGCCGACCGAAACGGGCTTTAAGGACATCAGCGGTCACTGGGCGGAGAAAATTATAAAAAAGCTGACCGAAAAGAAAATCATAAACGGTATAAGCGAAGATGAATTTGCTCCGAACGAGTATATAACAAGAGCGCAGTTTGCAAGCCTTGTATCGAGAATACTTGAAATTGAAAAGACGGACTATATCGGCGAGTTTACCGATGTATCAAAGGACGATTGGTTTGCAACAGACGTTGAGGCTCTTTGCGGTAAGTGCATAATAAACGGCAGTAACGGCGAATTTATGCCAAACAGCAATATAACAAGAGAAGCAATGGCAAAAATTCTTGTCGCCGCATATGAGTACAAGACAGCACAAACGGTACAGCAGGCACAGCTTACGTTTAGCGACAGTGAAAATATAAGCGATTGGGCGGCTGAATTCGTGGGAAAAGCGGTCAATGCCGGATTGCTTAAGGGCAGTGACGATAATAAATTTATGCCCCGGAAAAATGCGACAAGAGCCGAGGCGGCAGCGGCAATAAATAACCTCATTAACGGATTGGAGGGAAGATAATGAAAAAAATTCTATCGGTGCTTTTAACTATAGTAATGCTTGCGGCGGTTATTCCGCAGAAAGCCAAGGTATATGCTGCGTCCGATGAAGAACGGGAGGCGGCGCAGAATTTGTTTCAGTACCTGTCACCGAACGACGAAAGAACCGAACCGATTTACAAAGCATATAAATCGGGGGACTATAAAAAATCACTGGACTTGTACAGAAACTATTTCATAGATAAGCTCAGAAAAATTGACGTCGGACAGCTTGGCTGGCATGACAGCAATATTGCCGGTACATATGTAGGTATGGCGGATATGCTTGTCGGAAGAATGACGGCAGAGCAGTTTGCACAGAAATTTGACGACAGAAAGCATTACGATTATTTGGAATGGAGCGGCGACCCCGATGAGGGCAAGCCCGTAAATTGGCTTGGCGGCATAGGAGGGGAACAGATTGCGCAGAGCAACGGTAAGGGATATGAAGTTAATCTGGGACTTTTGAATAAGCTTGCGGGCGCATTCTGGACGAATGACTATGATACAATATACCTGAAAAAATATTTGCAGATTGTGGACGATTTTTGCGTAAATCAGAAAAAAGTCGTTGACGCATACGCCGAAGAAAACGGTGCGCCCGATGAGGACGTACGCTTTTGGAGAGAGAGCGGAAAATATGCGCAGAGCTATCTTTGGATGTTTTGGAGAGAGAAGAATGTACTGGGCTGTTTAGCTATATTTTCAAAGCTTTTGCCGGCTGTCGAGGACTTTGAAAAGCCCGAATGGTCAGATGTGGGAAAGCCTGTAACGACAACGCTAAAGCCCGAAAGCTATGAGCTTATGGATTCCGTTAAAATTGCGCACATAGTATATTCGCTGATTACAGACCATATGGAGCTGTCGCAGAATGTGCTTAAAGACGGCTTCTTAATTGTAAATCAGCACGCAGACGGAGTTCTGACATTTGCAAAGATGATGGATACATTCGACGAGTTTACCGTATGCAAGCAGTATGAGGAAAGAGTTGACCATGCTTTGAATTATCTGATTGAGGGAACAATACTTCCCGACGGTTCATTAACGGAGCGTTCGTTCAACTACAATACGGGAACGGTTGACGGATATTCGGAATTGGTAAACTGGCTTTCATATCACGGTACAGCACTGCCGTCATGGAGCGAATCCTTTGGCGAAATGGTGAAAAACTGGGACAGACTGTATGCCGCATATAAAACCTCAAACGGACACACTCCCAATATAGGCAACGGCGGCGATACGGAATCTGCCGAGCCGATATGGAGAGATGAGGCGGCATATCAAAAGAAAAAAGAGGAATATCAAGATAAGCTTGACACAAATATGGATTTCAATTCGGTTTATTTCCCGTACGGAGGCTACGGAGTAATGCGTTCGGGCTGGGATATAAAGAACGATATGACGCTCAATTTCTACAATAACGGCAAAAAATCCGGCGGGCACGTCGCAAACATAGTAAATGCAATATGGCTGACAGCATACGGCAGACCGCTCGTTGCGTCGGGTGCGTGCGGCTGGTACGGCGAAAGCTTTGCGCCCGACAGTCAAAAGTCGGTTTATGAGAAAATGAACGCATATTTTGAAGAATCGTCAACATATAAAGGCTCAACGGTTATCGTAAACGGAAACGACCAGGCAGTGGGTACGGAAAGCCCGTCGGCACTTTTACAGTCAAACTGGCTGAACGGTACTAATTTTGATTATGCCGACGGAACGTTTACGGGAGGATATGTTGCAAACGGGAAAACGGTAAAGGACGCAGAGCATGAACGTGATTTTGTCTATGTTAAGCAGGCGGGCTTATATATTGTTGAGGACACGCTGAAAAATACGTCCGGCAGTGCCAACGTATATTCACAGATTTGGAGAATGCCGTGCTATAATGAGGATTATGAGAATTTTACGGGCTTTAAGGAAAATGAAGTGGAAACGGACAGCAATGATAGGCTGTTAAAAACAACGGACAAAACAGGGCCGAATATTTATATTTCCGACTTCTCATCAATCGACTTGGAGTATAAAAAATATTACGGCTATCAGGGCGACAGATTTATAGGCTGGAGCCACGGCGGAACGGGCGGAGAAAGAGTTCCTGCGGTTGATGTGCATATAAGCTGGCGAGATGAGAAAAAGGGCGATGAAACAAAGGTTATATCGGTTCTTGACCCCGTAAACGGTACGGAAAAGCCATACACCGAAAAGAAAAACCTGTCGGATTCGGAAAAGGGTATAACGGGCTTTTCATATACAACGGACGACGGCATTAAAATTACGTATTACTCATCGGCACAGCCGCAGGAGCTGACGTACGGGGATATAGCCGTTACGGCGTGCAAGCTTATTGTTACCGAAAAAGACGGAGAGCCGATAAACGGTATCGTGTACGGTGATGAAAGCGGCGTGAACGGATATGAATTTTCAATGACCGAAAACGGTATGGAAAAAATAAATACGATTGCAGTTCCAACATATTTCAAATGGGTAAATGCGTCGGACGGAAAATATTCGCCCAAATATGATTCCATGGATAAGGAAAGCATTGAAAGCATAACGGAAAGCATTTCAAACAAAACGGATAATTTAAGAATTTTAAAATATTCCGATTCAAATTATATCCTTAAATACGATATGCGCATAGCCGAGGAAATAACAGACACTCTTGCCTCCGTTCCGAATATGCCCGACGCTAAATCGGCAGGAAAATATGTCGATTCGATTTTTAAATTCATCGACAAAAATAAGGAGATTGCCGATTATTACGGCAAAGCCGATTACACGAAAAAAACGGCGGAGATTTTAGGCTCAATATCGGATAAAGCGGAGGAATGTATAAATAATACGCAGGACAGCGAAAGTATAGAAATATATAAAAATATAATAGGTTATATAACGGAAAGGGGAAAATAATGAGCTTTTTGAAAATAATCTCATCGGGTCTGATAACGTCGTCACTGCTCTTGCAGAACGTACCGATTATGGCACAGACGAATTTTTATGAATATGTAAAATCTCATAATGAAAATGAAATATGCAGTTATGTTTTGGAAAATGAAGAGGAATTGGCGGCTGAATATGACCTGACGGATTATAAAAAGCTTAGCAGCCCCAATTTCGTTTGGCGCAGCATTAAGGCGGACAAAAGCCTTAATTGTGCAAATTTGAGCGAAAAAATTAAAAAATCAAGCAAAAGCCTGATTTTTGACAGGGAGTATCTGCCCGAAAATTATCTGTATTACTACAGAAACGATTATAACGGAACGGGCGGAAAAAAGAGAGTTCTTATAAATCAAAACGGACCGTTCAGTTCATACTCAACATACGGCTTGACAACATACGGAATTGAAGATATTCCCATGATATGCGATATAAAATTCTCGCTTTACGCCAATGCGATTCCGAGCGACAGAACGGCAGGACGTGTTTTCGGCTCGGTATATGCGGGGGATTTTCCTAAAAACGGAGAATATGATGAAAGCTCGGAGGAATATAAATCATGGACGGATTATTTCCAAAGCAGACAAAATCCGTTATATGAAATAAGATTAAATCAATTCCCCGATACCCAGGAAAACTGGGTGTACGGCGGAATGCGCAACGGAAAGGAATATTATAATTATACGGGTTTTCTTACATACGATATTTCAAAAATAATTTCGGAGCTGTCGGGGGACAGTGCCGTTATTGCGATGTCCAACGGAGCGGGTGAAAACGTAAGTTTAAGCTTTAATACCTCAAAATTAATAACGGGAATTGATTTGACTGCGGATACCGAAAATAAATATGCTGTTCGTGCGGTGAACAATGCAGTGTCGGGAGAGAATTTGTATACCGTTTTATCAAAATATGCAGATTATTTTGATATTAATTTATCGGACAATTCAATTGAAGTATGCGGTAAAATGCTTGAAGCAAAAACCGAATTTACAAAAGAAAGCGTAAAGACGGAGTTTGAAACGGCGGCAGGAAAACTGCAATCCGAAGCTGAGGCAATGGCTGCCGTAAACGGACTGGAGCAAAATGCGGGAGTATCCGAATTAACGGACGTTCTGAAAAGATATAACGGTTTGTTCGGAATTGAAGATAAGTATTTTTCAAAGCTTAATAATATGAGCGGTGAAAAGCAGAGTGCGGCAATAAGCGGTTTTTTGTCGGTCGATTATGACAATGCGGCAAAAGTGAGAGAGATGTTTGAGAATTGGGTATTTGACGATACCGAATATACGGACAAGGCTGTGTTTTCAACAGATTTTGACAATGACCGCGAATTTGCAAAATATTTTTTAAGCACGGTAAATACCGACAGTATGCAGACGGTTAAGGCGCTGTATGATTCAAGGGATTATGCGGCGGCGTTAAAGGAATACAGAAATATAACGCTTGATAAGCTGCGCAGTGCGGATTTGGACAAGCTTTCATATCATGATACGGTTTATAACAATAAGCAGTGGGGCGGATATTTTACGGGAATGAGTGCGGCGCCGTCGGCATCAAACGGCTATGATATACTGATAAAATGCAATTTTGCAGGCTCGCCCGACAGCGAAATAAATCCCGACTGGAGCTATTCCGTGAAATTCCCCGAGCAGTCGCAGATGACGGATTTGAGCTATTTTAACTGCCTTTCACCGCTTGCGGCAATGTATTTTGATACAAACAATCCGATATATCTCCGCAAGTGGATGCAGATTACAGATGTATTTGCAAGGGAACATAAAAGATGGATAAATGAAAATTATCCCGATGATAAAAATACAAATCTGTGCTGGAATTACAAAGCCGCACAGTCAACGCTTAATCAGGCGAACAGAACGGAAACAATAATAAAAATGCTCGGTGCATTTTCAAAATTAAGCGATAAAACGGATAAGCCGTTATCATGGAGCGCACTTCTTGAGCCGAGAAATCCCGTCAACGACACGTCCGTTTACGATGTGATTGATGAAACGGAATTTGCAAATATAGTTATGTCGCTTGTATATGACCATTCCGAAGCCCTTGTTGAGCGCTATGTGCCGTGTACGGCAACGCCGAATCAGGTATTTGCAGGCTTGACGGCTCTTACGTACTGCGATTACTTTTTCGGCAGCAGGAAATATACGGACGATTACTCCCGACAGGTTGAAAACGGGTTTAACAATTATACCGAAATGGGCTTCTATCCCGATGGGGGAATGGTGGAGCAGGCGTTTAATTACAATAACGGCGACTTATCGTCGGTTAAGGCATTAAGCAAATTATTCGGCAATGAAAAGCCGATGTACATTGAAAAATTGAATTTTTATGCCGAAAATGCAAGAAAAATACATGAATCAATTGCGTTCCCGAACGGAAAAACTCCGACAGTGGGAATGGGCGGCATAAATATAAGCAGTAATTATCTTACGGATAAGAATTTTACATCAATTGCATTTCCGTATATCGGTTTTTACAGTATGCGCTCGGGTTGGGGCGAAAACGATACAAGCTTATTTATGCAGTCGCCAAGACGTACAAGCGGTCATTTATATCCGTCGTCAAACGGAATCGAGCTTTACGCAAAGGGCAGGCTTATGCTGATGAACGGCGGTAATCCGTGGTATTCAAAAAATATGGCGCCTGCCGACCAAGCCGCTGAATTTGACAGGTATAACGAGTATTTCGGCGAAAACTCAACCATGAACCGAAACACTGTTGTTGTTGACGGAGCACCGCAGAACAACGGTAATTATGACGGAAAAATGGGAACGCCGAAAGCATTTACGGACACTGTAGGCAATATGTGGCATACCTCGGACAGCTTTGATTATGTATCGTCCGATTATGACGGAGGCTACGGAAAAGTATACGGTTACAAGCATAACCGTCAGGTTATTTACGTAAAGGATATTGACATGAATATTATAAGCGATTCCGTTTCAAGTATAAACGATACCGCAAAATGCGAGGCAATATGGAATTTTGAGCCGTATCTGACAAAGGAAAATGACGGAACGGACGTAAACGGCTTTGCGGAAAATGAGGTTGAATATGATGAGAATGAAAAAACGGTAAAAACATCGGATTCCGACAATTCAAATTTATTTATGTATCAGTTCTATCCCGAGCAGATAACGTATAAAAAATATTACGGCTATAAGGGAGAGGACGGATATAAAGGATTTTATGCCAATAATTTCGGCAGACGTTACCCGAAGGTTGATATTCATACCGAATGGACGGAAAACGGAAAGCAGATACCGCTTGTAACATTAATGGAAACATCGTTTGATACAAGCAGCGTTATTACCGAAAAAAATGATTTGTCGGTAAATCAAAACGGAAAGAGTTATTCGGGCTTCGGTATAAAAACACAGGACTGCGAGGTAATATATTTCAGCGGAAACAGCGTCTGCGAATACCCCGTGACGGACGGATTTTCAATAAAAGCCAAAAGCGTCACGGCGGTTAAAAAATCGGGAAAAATAAAGATATTGGCAATAGGCGCTCGGGATTGCGAATTTGAAAATTTTGAGGCGGAGCTTGCGGATAATCAACTGATAAATTTCCGTGAAATAGGAATACCGTCGGATTTTTCATGGAACGGAAACGAGCCAAGCTACGGTGATTTAAAGCAAAAGGAAACGTTAAGCAACGTAAAAATCAAGGGAATGCCGTATTTCGGTTCAACGCTTACCGCCGAATATGAATACTCGGGCAATGATGAGAATTTGAAATTTCAGTGGTATTCGTCAACGGATAACAAGTCGTGGGAATTAATAAACGGAGCGTCCGAAAAAAATTATTATATACCCAATTATAACATTAATTCCGTACCGAAATATTATACGGTGCTTGTAAAGGATTCGTGCAATACGGCTTTTGCATATCCCACCGAGGCAAGCCACGGTTATTTTGACGATTTTGAAAGCGGGAAAATGACTGCGATTTATAACGACGGTTCGGATAACACAAACGGCAATTCGTACAGTATAAAAAAAGAGGCTGTGACTGAAAACGGTAATACGTTTTTGAGATTTGACTATGATGATTTTGACGGAACGGGTGCGGGAGGAATAGGATTTCAGCACGGAAAGTCGGACGTATATTTGAACAGATGGTGGAAGCCTGTCGATACCTTATGCGTTGAACAGGTGTCGTTCAGAATAAACGGAAATATCGCAAAAGTTATGCTTTCGTTTATGAAAACGCTTTTGGAAATTAACGGGAACGGACAGATTAATTATTATTCGTCAGACGGGAACGGCTCGTTCAAGGACGTTTATACGATTGAGCAGAATAAATGGTATACGGTAAAATGCCTGATAAATCCTACCGAAGAAAGCATCGGAGGAATACCTGCCAAAAGCTATAAATTTGCGGTGAAGGCAAAGGACGAAGAAAGCTGGACGGTGTCGGAAATATACAGTCTGCCCGACGGTGATTATTCGCTCAACGGCTTATCAAACAGCATGACACAAAACGACGGAAAGGGAAACAGATTTTATATTTATATGGGTTCAAAAAGCGAGCGTTCAAAAAACACCGTCGACATTGACGATTTGGCGGTAATTCCCGTTGTAAGCATTGAGCAGACAGATTACTTTGTGGAGTACGGCGAAAAATCGGACACGGTTAATTGCAGAATAGATTTAAAAAACAATGACGCAACGCAGCAGCATGATAAAACCGTTGCCGCAGCGGTATATGAAAACGATGCATTGAAAGGAATAAAGCTGTATAATACTGCACTCGGTGAAGATGAAGAAAAGGAGCTTCTGTGCAGCGTCGGCGTTGAACCGCAGAACAGCGACAGGTGTGTAAAATGCTTTATATTTGACGATTTTGCGGCGCTGATGGTGTCGGATAAACCGCTGATAAAAAATAATTATAAATAAATGATAAGGGGCTGTTTAATGAACAGAACCAGTAAAAACAGACAATAGAAAAAAAGAGCCTCCTATGGTATAATGAAAATAAAACCATAG
>CAKSGG010000109.1 GCA_934454215.1 uncultured Clostridia bacterium | reverse complement strand
TTTATCAAGCATCTCCATACAAATGAAATTCACTCTGCCTACCTCTGTTACCATCGGTAAAAGCTTATCCATTCCAATATCCTCGCCTATTGCTTGCAGTGCCTTTACGAACATACCGTCCACTTCCGCATCCGTATAATCAAGCAGCATTGCATGATATGCGTATGCCGCCATGCCTCTTATACCAAACAGAATAAGTGATTTTAAGCTGCGTATATCCTCATTGTCATTCCATACAAGCTTCATATCGTATTCTTCACCGCCGCCATGCCTTTTATTTTCGGCACGCACCTTTTCCGTCAAAGCGTTTATGGTTTCTTCATTGAAATTCACATTTGTAACCGTCGTAAACAGTCCCTCAATAATCAGCCTACGAACCGTTTCTGAAACATTATCCGCATCGGTAACACGTGCCAATCCTATAAGCGCTCCCGTAAGCTCGTCCTGCAGCTCGGCTGCTCCTGCGGTTTTTCCGCATACTCCGGCTTTTCCAGTACAACCCGTACCTCCTGCCGTCTGCTCACATTGAAAACAAAACATTTATTAAGTCCTCCGTTTTTTATATGTATTGTATGAAATAATTTTAAAATTATACATTTTAACAAAAGACAATAAATATATTCAGCTTATTGCTTTCAATACGGCTTTTATATCGTCATATACATATTCAGGCTTTACATTGCTTTCTGCTATATCTTCAAGCTTTCCCTCGCCGCTGAGTACAAAAACCGTACTTATACCTGCATTTACACCGCAGGCAATATCAGTATACAACCTGTCGCCAATAACAACCGTATCTTCCTTTTTAAATCCGTATTTTTCAACAGCCAAAAGCGGCATTTCGGGGTTAGGCTTACCAATAAAACGAGGCCGCCTTTTTGTTGCGTTATACAGCATTTCGCTTACAGAGCCGCAGTCGGGTACAAATCCGTACCATGTCGGGCAGACCCAATCGGGATTCGTTGCAATATAATCAACCCCCCGATTAAGCAAAATACAAGCGTCTTCAAGCTTTTTGAACGTCAGTTCCGTATCAAATCCCATACAAAGGCAGTCAATACCCTCAGACAGCTTATCGGTTATCGGAAGCCCCGATTTTTCAAGCTGTTCTCTGAATGACGAAGTACCGAAAGCATATATTTTATTATAATTCCTCTTTTTCAAATCCAAAACAGTCGCATCGGTTGACGTCAAAAAATCATCCTTGCACGAGACTATTCCGAGCTTTTCTAATTTTTCGATATATTTATCCACACTCTTTGACGAATTATTTGTTAAAAATATGTATTTTCCGCCGATATTCTTTACATAATCCAAGAAATCAAGCGTACCGTCAAACAGCCTGTCATCAAGATAAACAGTTCCGTCCATATCAAGCAAAAAAAGCTTTTTATCTTTTAAATCCATAGTAATCTCCATTTATATATTTGCACTTATTTTACATTTATAATCCACAAGCTGAGTAATTTTTTCCTCACATACATTCTGCGGAATTTCAATCATAAACGTATAATTGCAGTTATCATCGTCCGTTTTTTCTATATAGACATCATATACGGCAACTCCCTCTTGCGCCAGCAAATCCGTCAAATACTGCTGATACCCCTGAACGCTGACACCTTTTACGGAAAGCTTTTTTGATTTTGAATTTTTAAGCCATTTAAAATCCCTGTGCAGAAGTATCTGAACAAGGACTATAATTCCTGCCGAAGTTACCCCGACAACATACATTCCTGCGCCTACTGCCATTCCTACGCCCGATGTAGCCCATATGCCTGCCGCCGTTGTAAGCCCCGTAATAGTGTTTCGGTGAACAAATATCATTCCTGCACCCAAAAAGCCTATACCGCTTACAACCTGCGCCGCAATTCTTGCACCGTCAGCTCCTCTTACGCCCGCTTCACCTATTACCGTATCGGCAAATCCGTATTTTGATATAATCATCATAAGCGCAGACGCACACGCAACAACACAGTGAGTTCTCACGCCTGCTTCTTTTGAGCGGTTCTTACGTTCAAGTCCTATCAAAATTCCGCACATTCCCGCCACGATTATTCTTAAAATATAATACAATTGTTCTATGTTAAAAAACTCCATATTAATCTCCTTATTCAAGCATATTTTGTGTTGCGATAATATCGGCTCCGCAATCCGCTATATTTTTTATTATCACATCTCCCGCAAAAACAGGTATATCCGCCCTTACAGAATTTATAATTTTCATACATTCAAAAATTTTATCCTTAGGTATTGGCAAATTTGTCTTTACCGAAACAGGCTTTCCATTACCGCACATGACAGTTGTGGTTATTGTCCTGACAGGGTTTGTACACTCATTTTTTGCATATTCAGCACCTCTCGGGCAAGTATTCCCCTTTATATCAACAACTTCGCCGTTTTCCAATGTAACCGTTATATCACACCCCATAGGGCATACAATACACGTTAAATTTCTTTTCATAGCTTTTCCTCCAATTTAAAGCATAGCTTATTTATGCCGTCCAGCAATTCTTTTTTCAAAACGATTCTGTTCATTTCTCCCGGTGCTGCTTTTATCATTTTCTTTGTATATATGATTTTTTCTCCGTCAGAAACGTTCAGTCTGACATTTCTGTAAACGTCACTTACTCTGAAAAATACCGCTATATCCTTTTTTGCCGTAATTTTTTGCGGTACGGTATATCGAACCTTACCGTCTGTTTCAAGCCTTATATCAAGCTTTTCGGAAGTATTCTCATTTTTTATGTATTCCGCTGCGGCACTCCCCGCAAGCTCCGCTTCATCCGAAACGAAATCAACCAAATCATGTACGTGCAATACATTTCCGCAAGCGAAGATTCCCTCCGCCGCCGTTTGCCTATCCTGATTTACAACTGCTCCGTTTGTTATTCTGTCAATGCTTATCCCTGCCTTTTGAGTAAGCTCATTTTCGGGAATCAAACCTACCGACAACAGCAGAGTATCGCACGGAATATATTCTTCACTGCCTTTTATAGGCTTTCTGTTTTTATCCACCTCCGCAATTGTCACTCCCTCAACTCTTTCTTTTCCGTGAATCTGCACTACTGTATGACTGAGTTTCAAAGGGATATTAAAATCATTCAAACACTGCTCTATATTTCTTGCCAAGCCTCCCGAATACGGCATAAGCTCACACACAGCATGAACCCTTGCGCCCTCAAGCGTCATTCGCCTTGCCATAATAAGTCCTATATCTCCCGAGCCTAAAATCACAACATCTTTGCCCGGCATATAGCCTTTCATATTAACAAGCTTTTGAGCCGTTCCGGCACTGTATATTCCCGACGGTCTGCTGCCGGCTATATTAAGCGCACCCTTTGAGCGCTCGCGGCAACCCATAGCAAGAACAATTGCTTTTGCTTTTATCCGAAATATTCCGTCTGTTTTATTAATGGCAGTTACTGTTCTGTCCTCTGTTATATCAAGAACCATTGTATTTAATTTATACGGTATATCATACTCTTTTATTCTCGATTCATATTTTGCGGCATATTCGGGACCTGTCAATTCCTCTCCGAATTTATGCAAACCGAATCCGTTATGTATGCACTGCTGTAAAATTCCGCCTAAATGCCCGTCACGCTCAAGAATCAAAATATCTTTTATTCCCTTTTCGTATGCCGCAATAGCAGCGCTCATTCCGGCAGGTCCGCCACCGATTATAACCAAATCAGTCATTATAGCTCCTCCTTTGTTCTTCCGATTACTATATTTGATTTTCCGCCGAATTTTGTAATATTCTCATACGGAATATTCAATTCTCTTGAAAGAATTTCGGCAACATACGGCAAGCAAAATCCTCCCTGACATCTTCCCATACCTGCTCTTGTACGGCGCTTTACTCCGTCAATATCTCTTGCACCCGGATTTCGTCTGATTGCCTCCGTAATCTCACCCTCCGTAACGCTTTCGCATCTGCAAATAATTCTTCCGTATTTGGGATTTTCCTTTATAATTTTGTTCTTTTCCTCAATGTCTGCATCGCTGAAATAATGATAAGGCTTTCTTATCGGATTAAAACTTTCATTTTTGTTTAATTCCATGCCATTTGCTTTCAGCATTTCAATTACATATTCGGCAATTGCAGGTGACGCCGAAAGTCCGGGGGACTCAATCCCTGCAACATTTATGAATGTACTGTTGTAAGAATTAATAATAAAGTCTCCCGTATCTCCTACCGCTCTCAATCCACAGAACGACGTTATTGTTTTACCGAACGACAGTCCCGTAACATTTTCGTTTGCTTCAGAAATTATTTTCGCAAAACCGTCTGCTGTTGTGCTTTTGTCCGTTTTATCCGTCATATCAACAGCAGTAGGACCTGCCAGAAAGTTTCCGTCAACCGTAGGCGACAGCAAAATCCCCTTGCCCTTTTCGGTAGGCGTTCTGAATATCGTACAGCTTGTAAGATTTCCGCATTCACGGTCAAGCAGAATATATTCTCCACGTCTTGGGTGAATATTAAATGAATTATCCCCTGCCATTTCAGCAATTTTATCGGAATACACCCCTGCCGCATTTATAATATACTTAGCTTCAACAGCATCGTCAGCCGAGCTTATTTTGTAGTACGAGCTCTTATTTACAATTTTCTCAACCGAAAAATTCAGTTTCAGCTCCGCACCGTTATCCATAGCATTTCCCATTGCGGCAATACATAATTCGTACGGACATACAATAGCGCCGCTCGGCGCATACAGTGCACATACGGCATTATCGGATATTCTCGGCTCTTTTTCATGCAGTTCATCAAAATCCAAAATACGCAGTCCCTTTACTCCGTTTTTCTCACCCTGTTCAAGCAGCTTTTGTATAATTTTATAATCGTCATCATTAAAACCGATTACCAAAGAACCGTTATTTTTATATTTCACTCCCAATTCTTCCGTAACCTTTTTCATCATTTCCGAGCCTCTGACATTCAGCTTTGCTTTTAAAGTATCGGGCTTTGCGTCAAATCCCGCATGGACGATAGCTGAATTTGCTTTTGTTGCCCCGCAGGCAACGTCATTTTCCTTTTCCAAGACGCAAATGCTTACATCATACCTCATAAGCTCCCTTGCAATCATCGCACCGACAACCCCTGCGCCTATTATCACTATATCGTACAAAATTTTTTCCTCCTCATATAAATATTTCTCTTTACAAATCATTAAAAGTATTATATAATAATAAGCAACAAAAATCAACATTGGCGAAAATAACGATAAATTTTATATTTTTCAATGAATAATGCGCAAGAATACGCAATTGTTTTAGAAAGGAGCAAGAAAATGCACAGTAATGAAAGAGAAAAAGAAATAATGAATCTTCTTAACCAAAATGACTACGCAACGGTTGAGTATCTTTCTCAAAAAATACATATAAGCCAGTCAAGCATACGCAGGGATTTAAAAAAGCTTGAACAAAAGGGACTGATAACAAGAAGCTACGGAGGAGCAGAATTAAAAAACTCCGTCAACCGTCAAATCCCGTTCTTTTTGCGCAGTCATAAAAACGTAAAAGAAAAATCCATTGTTGCGGAAAAAGCGACCGCCCTTGTTAAGCCCGGTGATGTGATTTTTCTTGACAGCTCGACAAGCACATATTTTATGCTTGAATATCTGAAAAACGTCAGAGACATTACCATAGTTACAAACTGCGTCGCAAGCATGACGCTGTGCTCGGAATATGATATAAATTCGTTTTTTGTCGGCGGACAGCTCAATCCCGAAAACCACGCCTGCTGTATCGGCTCTCATGCGGAAGATTTTATAAATTCAATTCATGCCGACCTTTGCTTTTTTTCGGTACAGTCGCTCACAAAGAACGGTATACTTTACGATTGCTTTGCAAATGAAATTATGCCAAGAAAACTTATGATACAAAACTCCGAAAAGAAAGTATTTATATGTGACAGCAGTAAAATAAATCACTTTTCGGCTTATAAGCTGTGTGACCTTTCGGAACTGAACTACGTTGTCAGTGATATTAATATCAAAGATTATCTTGAAAAAGAATATAAGGATATATGTTTTGTTTAATAAAACAGGATTGCTGTACTAATGCAGCAATCCTGTTTTAGGTTGATTTGCTTTAATGCGGCAGCCCCATTTATTATACTTTTGGTTACTCGGCAAGTGCCTTATTGATTTTTTCAACAAGCTCATCTACATTCACGCCGTGAACCATGCACGCCTCTTCAAGGCTCTCGCCCTGTGATGAGGGGCAGCCTAAGCAATGCATTCCTATTTCAAGCAATAAGGGCGCAACCTTATCAATGTCCATGCGCAAAGCCTCGCCTATAAGAGTATCCTTTGTTACATTTGCCATATTTTTTTCACTCCTCTACTTTGTTATTAAAGCATTTTTCAAACATATCCTCATCGAGAGTTTCAACCTCCAAAAGCTTATCTCCTATGCGCATCAGCGACGGCATATATTCGTTAAGCAATTCCTCAGTCTTTTTATATTGTTCGGTTAAGATATGTTTTACTTCTTCATCTATATCGGCGGCAATTTTTTCCGAATATGATTTTGTGTGACCGAAGTCACGTCCCATAAACACTTCTCCGCCCTCGTCATAGGTTATAGGTCCTATTGCATCGCTCATACCGTACTGCATAACCATTTGTCTTGCCAGTGATGTAGCACGTTTTAAATCATCTGACGCACCTGTGCTGATGTCGCCTATTACAAGCTGTTCCGCAACACGTCCCGCAAGCAGAACAATAATTTTGTTAAGCATCTCTGTTTTCGGCATATACATTTTATCTTCTTCGGGAAGATACATTGTAAACCCGCCAGCACGCCCTCTCGGAACAATTGATATTTTATGCACAACGCTTGTTTTATCAACAACCTTAGCGGCAACCGCATGACCTGCCTCATGGTATGCCGTTATACGCTTTTCCTGTTCGGAAAGTACTCTTGACGGCTTTGCCACGCCAAGCATAACCTTTATGTTTGCGTCCTCTATATCCTGACGTGTGATTTCAACATGATTCTGACGAGCCGCATATATTGCCGCCTCATTCATAAGGTTTTCCAAATCCGCACCCGAATATCCCGCTGTCGCCTTTGCTATTTTTCCCAAATCGACTTCACTTGAAAGAGCTTTTTTCGCAGAATGGATTTTTAAAATTTCCTCTCTGCCCTTTACGTCCGGTAAACCTACGGTAATTTGTCTGTCAAATCTGCCGGGTCTTAAAAGCGCCTGGTCAAGTATATCGGGACGGTTCGTTGCTGCCATTATAATTATACCGTCATTTTCTCCGAAACCGTCCATTTCAACAAGAAGCTGATTAAGCGTCTGCTCGCGTTCGTCATGTCCGCCGCCCATTCCTGCGCCTCTTTTTCTTCCCACAGCGTCAATTTCGTCAATGAATATTATGCACGGTCTGTTCTTTTTAGCCTGTTCAAACATATCGCGAACTCTCGACGCACCTACACCAACATACAACTCAACAAAATCAGAACCGCTTATTGAGAAAAACGGTACGTCCGCCTCTCCCGCAACAGCTTTCGCAAGAAGTGTCTTACCTGTTCCCGGGTTTCCCACAAGTAATACACCCTTTGGTATTCTTGCTCCGAGCGCTATAAATTTCTGAGGGTTTTTTAAAAATTCTACAAGCTCGACAAGCTCCGCTTTTTCCTCTTTTGCACCCGCAACATCTTTAAACGTTACTTTTTTATTATCTTGAACCATTCTTGCACGAGACTTTGTAAAGCCGCCGCCTCCGCCGCCTCTTTTGAAAAAGAGGAAAAACAGCAACGCCAGTGACGCAACTCCCAAGCCGATATTAATTACGGTTGCCCATTCTATTTTCGATTCGTAAGCCTCCTGCTTAAGCTTACCCTCGTCCATTTGGATTGCCATTTCATCGCCAACATCGCCATACAATGTTTCAAGCGACGGAACTGTTACAACCGCATATTTGCCCTTTTTTGTGCCGTCATTTATTTTCACGGTGACTTCATTGCCTTTAATCAGCATTTCGGTAACTTTTTCGTTTTTTATCGCCTTTATAAGGTCGGAATACACAAGCTTGTTTTCCGATGTCATAATATTGCCGATAACAATATTATATATTATATAAAATCCGACAAGCACCGCCAGCCACAGACCTAAGCCTTTATAACCCTTTTGCTGCAAACAAACATCCCCTTTTACTTTATAATTAGTTTTATACCTTTATCTTTAAACGAAAAACGTCTGTCTCTTCGTTTCCCGATAATATACGCAATCTCTCCGTTTACGGTTAAAAGCCCGATTTTTCTTCTTTCGCTCTGCGGTATTTTTTCGTCCGTAAAATAATTTTTTAATTTTTTCCGTCCCGTCATTCCCTCGGGGCAGAAATAATCTCCCTCACGTCTGTTTCTGATTACAAGCTCCGCACCGTCAGGAACGGTAAAAGCATATTTATCCGCTTTATCCGTTTCAATAATCAGAACATCGGCTTCTATTTCATCTATTCTTATCTGCTCTCCTATTTTAAGTTTATATTCAAAATCCTTTGTCAGGCTACATTTTTCTCTTATAATCAATCTGCCGTATTCCTTGACCGCTTCGGTATTTTTAGGCAGGTCAATACGCTTTCCCGATTGCCCCGAAATTAATTTTTCCATATCGTCAATATATGATGAGGATATATCGGACGTACCGACAATTCTTGTAAGAGCTTTATACAGAATACGCCTTTGCAGCGCTCTGTGTTCTTTTTTTAAATTGTCAAGAATTACCGTATTACCTTCAACGCATCTTTGTTCCGCATCGTCCGCAAGCTCTTCAAGCAAATTCCTGTCTATATTCAGATTGGCGGCATTTTTCGCCGCTGTATTTATAAAATTTGCATTATATCCGCTCTGAATCTGCGGTATAAGATTAAGCCTTATTTTGTTTCTTGTGTAATCTGCGGCAAGGTTTGTACTGTCGGTCACGTAATCAAGATTATTTTCTTTAATATACCGAATTATTTCATCACGAGTTAATTGCAGTATGGGTCTTATTATATTCCCTCTTCTGACAGGTATTCCGCACATGCCCGAAACCGAAGTCCCCCGAATAAAATTCATCAAAACCGTCTCGGCATTATCGTTTTTATTATGCGCCGTTGCAATACTGTTTATTGAATATTTTTGCGTTATTTCATCAAAAAATTCATATCTTATCTCACGTCCGCACAACTCCTCCGAAATCCCTCTGATTTTGGATTCGTTCGGAACATCGGCATGTTTTATAAATAATTGCACACCGTATTTTTCCGCAAAGTCTTTCACAAAAGTTTCGTCTCTCTGAGCCTCTCCGCCCCGTATGCCATGATTTACATGAGCCGCAAAAACCTGTATATTCAGACTTTCTTTAAGTGAAATCAATATATGTGTAAGACATACCGAATCCGCCCCGCCCGAAAGTCCGACAAGTATTTTGTCGCCGTTTTTTATAAGGCTATTTTCATTTATAAAATCAAGAACAGTCTTTAATATCAACTTTCCTCTTCCTTCATAACAAATTCAATATTTGAGAACTTTGTATATTCACCCTTCCAGCCAAGCTTAAACATTCCCGTTTCTCCGCTTCTGTTTTTTGCCACAATACATTCAGCAATGTTTTTGTCCTCGGTATCAGGGTTATAATAATCATCTCTGTACAGAAACATGACCATATCGGCGTCCTGCTCAATTGCTCCCGACTCTCTCAAATCGCTCAGCATAGGACGTTTATCACTTCTTGATTCGCTCGCACGAGATAACTGCGAAAGTGCAATTACGGGAATATTAAGCTCTTTTGCAAGAATTTTCAGCGAACGCGATATTTCACTGACCTCCTGCTGTCTGCTGTCATTGCGCCCGCTTGACTGCATAAGCTGCAAGTAGTCTATTACAACAAGCTCAAGATTCTGAGTCTGTTTCAGCCTCCTGCATTTTGCCCTGATTTGAGATACCGTAATCGTAGCCGTATCGTCAATATACATCGGCGCAGCGCCGACCTTATTTACGATTTCTCCGATTTTCTGCCAGTCGTCAGCCTCCATTTCGCCCGTACGGATTTTATTTGAATTGACAAGTGCCTGTGAGCAAAGAATACGATTTACAATCTGTTCTTTCGGCATTTCCAAATTGAATATCGCAACGGTCTTTTTTTCGGTTATACTGACATATTCGGCTATATTAACGGCAAAACTCGACTTACCCATACCCGGACGTCCCGCAATCAGAATCAATTCTCCTCCGTGAAATCCGCCGGTTCTTCTGTTAAGCTCATTAAAGCCCGTTGACAAGCCCGTAATTCCGCCCTCATTCATCGAATCCTCAACCAATTGCTGATAGCTTGTATATAAAACGTCATTAATACGCATTATATCATTTTGTTCACGCTCGGCAGACACATCAAATACAAGCTGTTCCGCCTGTTCAAGTATTATGTCGGATTTATCGACCGCATTATACGCCATATCGGCAATTCTGTCACTGCACGCAATCAACCGTCTTAAAACAGCCTTTTCCCTTACTATATTTGAATAGTATATAACATTTCTCGTTGTCGGAACATTTGAAGCGGCGTTACGAAGATACTCTATTCCGCCTATGCGTTCAAGCTTATCATCACGGCTCAATCTGTTTCCGACGGTAATAAAGTCAATTGCACTGTTTTCGTTGAACAAATCAAGAATAACACCGAATATGACCGAATGCTGCGCAAAATAGAAATCCGTAGGTTTCAGTATTTCAACAGCGTCACCAACGCAGGCCGGAGCATTTGACAAAATTGCACCAATTACAGATTGCTCCGCCTCCCGGCTGTACGGAAGCTCACGTCCTATATTTTGCTGTTGCTGTACCGCATTATTTTCATTTTCCATAATTATTCAGACAGGACATTTACTTTCAGCGTTCCCGTAACACCCGTATAAAGCTTTACCGTAACCTCCGTAACGCCCAAAGTTTTAATGTCGTTCATCACTATTTTCTTTTTATCTATTTTTATATGATGCTGCATTTTCAGCCCCTCCGCAACATCCTTTGATGTTATTGAACCGAAAAGTTTTCCGTTATCTCCTGCTTTAGCCTTGATTACAACTTCTATTTCTTTCATTTTCTCGGCGGTATTTTTTGCTTCTTCGGTTTCTGTTTTTATTTTATACTCCAAAGATTCTGCCTTGCCCTTCATAACGTTTATATTGGACTTTGTAGCCTCCTTAGCCAAGCCTCTCGGCAGCAGAAAATTTCGTGCGTATCCGTCGGATACATTCACCATCTGCCCCTTTTTGCCCTGTCCCTTTACGTCCTG
>CAKSGG010000108.1 GCA_934454215.1 uncultured Clostridia bacterium | reverse complement strand
AGATGTGTAGATTGTTTGTCGTGACACACACAATTTTTATTGAAACGGCAATTTGAGATATTGTTAAAATGATTATGATATATGTGGACATTTAGAGCACTTTAAACCGCACAAAAACAGGTGTTGCAGAGGCTAAAACATGCAGGGTAATGTACTTTTACCTTTTTGATCAAAAATGCATTTCTAATTGTCTGCACCTCAAAAAACGCACACAAAAACAGGCTTGCCGTAAGTTTGGCGGCAAGCCCATCTTTGTGTCATTAGATATTAAGTATCCCGGTTCTGAAACCCGGATTAAATATTACTTATTTAAGGTAAAATTGTATTAAAATAATTATTGTTGGTTTGATATCGCAAATACATCTGCTTGAGGATATTTCATTAAGATTGTTCCATAAAATACTTTTAAACAGGCATAAGCGCATTAATTATTTACAAGTTTTTAGAGCTTGTCGTTGGTTCGGTAGGTGTACCCTAATTGAACCGTAAAAGTACTGCATTTTTCAATTATTGTAATTTTTATCTATTTTATCATTAACATTGTTTACAAACTTTAATAAATTATTCGCATCTAATGATTGTACACTTTGCGGCAATTCTGCCTTTATGCCTAAATTATAATTTTCTTTAATACATTCATCCTTTATTTGATTCCATAGATTGGTCGAAGATATATTTTTGATATAGCCAAACCCTTGAGGGAGTTTTGCAAACATATGATTTTTACTCTCAAATCGTTCATATCCCTTATTCTCGTCAGAACACTTACAAGGGAAGAAGCAATATGGTTCTGTGCCGTTGGAATCTTCATATGAAGCACCGACAAAAATACGGAAATCAAAATAATCATTATCCGATTTTTTTGTACAGCCGCCCGATTTATGTCCCTGTCTGCTGTTCAGTAATTCAATAACCGTATGATAAAAAATAGGATTTTTCTGTTTAATTTCTTTAACCTTTTCTTTGTCGCTTAACGAAAATGCATCTTTAACGACAAAAACCGTATCTATCAGAAGCTTATATTTTTCTGCCGAACCTACTCTTGACGCAAAAATAATAACAGAACCTTGTTTTATCCCACCTAACTGTGATATTTTCTTTTGCATACAGCAGGTATAGTAAAATCTATCTCCAAATACAAAAGGGTCAGTATTTTGTATATTGATATTATTAAGGCTTTTATTACGCTTTCTGATTTCAGGCGGAATATATAACGGATAATGAATATATTGTGGATATTGACAAGTATAATTACATTTCTTTTTATCACTATCCAAAACAATACTTTCAGGTTCCCATTCTCCCCAGAAATCAAGAACCGAATTGTATAACTTGTTATTTTTATCTACAAACATTCCGTTGCTGCGTATAAACTTTCTTTTGTGATTATCTGTATTCCAATATTTTAATCCGAGATTTGTATCTTCTATATTTTCATCTTTCGTATGCTCTGTTCCCGGGTGCATCAGTTGAATGATCAAATTTTCGCTTAACATTATAATATACTCCTTTGCAGTTCTTTCTGTTTGTTCTTTCGATATGAGATGATTTTTATTAAATATAACACTTAATCATATAAACTAAAACTTGATCTCTCTTCGTCAGTAAGTGCTTCGGTGATTTCATTTGACGCGTCACCTGAATTATGTTCTGTATTTAACTTTATGTTATTGAATGTATCTTCCACCAATAGATCCCATCTCTCTGGGCCGATTGCGGACTTTGCTACAAATCCGACCGGTGTGTCCTTTTCTATCACATTTATAGGCTCCTGCGTCCAAAGTCCAATCACGCCGGGCGATGTGCCAAATTTCCCATTTGGAAAATATAAGATATCATTTTCTATAAAAGGTTCCGAAGTATTTCCCACTTTATCAGGAATTATTAATTGAGCAGGCGCTGATACACCGAATAGAATCATGTCATCTACATAATCATCATCATCATCTGGCCACCAGCCTTCATACTTTGAAATATCCCATGCATATAATGCCACCTTAATATCGGTATCTTTTATAATATAGGTGCTGTATTCGGGCATTTTTTCTATAGGAGCTTCAAATATCGGTTCGTATCCTTTTTTCTTTAATTCACTTGCGGTGATTTTGGATTTTGCCCAATGAATTAGCTCGTCTTTTGTTAAATCCGCCGACAGCGGCGCATCGGAACGATTTTCAAATTTAAATGTATATTCTATATTCCCTATTGAAAAATCATTTTGACTGTCCGTTTCTACTATAAGCTTGATACCATTATTGCACAGTTCTATTGTGCTGCTTCCACTATTATTTTCGCTGTCTTTAAATGCAAAAGAGAGCGTATTTCTGTCAATTAATGCAGAGGCGTCCACTTTTATTATATCATTATTAATTAGACGCATAATCTCAATTTCGACTGCCATATCGCTATCAATATTTAAATGTAAGCATAAGGTATTGTCATCATTGTTAAAATATCCGTTATATTGATTATAGATACTCTTCATTGCGTTTGGTGAATTTTTATAATTACCAAGCTCGGAATATATAGCGATTGCCTTAATACGCTCCCCGTTCTCTGTCAGTCTTTGCGCATAATCATATTTTTTGCTTTTTAATACATAAGGTGTACCGAATACAATGTAAATACAACAAAAAGCGATAAGAGCCAGCGCAATCCCTGACGCAAAAAAAACATTTCTTTTTTTCCTTTTTGCCCGCATGTCCTGAGTTTTTATAACATCTATCTCCGCACCTCTGCCGAGAGCCTGCAAGATACTCTTGGTTAAGTCTTCTGCTGCGCCGATACTGTCGTAATTCATTGCCTGAAGCTTTGACAATTCTTCAGGCAGGGCATACGTATCCATATCACTGTAAACAGGAATCACCGTCCTGTCTGTCAATTTATCGCCGCTTTCGGATAGCAGTCGTTTAAAAGTCTCACCCGATGTTCCTATTATCAGTATAATTTTTGCAGAATTTAAGGCAACTTCACAGGCTTTTAGAAAATCAACGCCTGTTAAATCACCGGCAGAAATTCTCTGATAAAACGTATTTATATTTAATGCCTGTATCCTATGATATAAATTCTGAGCCATAATACTGTCTTTTGTACGCTTACCGGACTCGTCCGTTTCCACATAGCAAAGATACACCTCTGTGTTTTCAAAAAATGACGCAATCGTCTGTTTGTTTCCGCAATTCTCACAAACATATATTCCGTCTGCAAACCTTAATTTTCCTCCGCAAACACTGCAGTTCATATCTATTTCATCCTTTCCGTCCACTCGTCATAAACAAATGTCTTTCCATCAGTTTTGTTTGCTTTATTTCGGGAGTAGCCAATATTATAGATTGTCCCGCTTCTGGTAACAGCATGATAATCATCAAGATGAACAATATCCTTCAAAAGAGTTGTATTTTTATCCTTTGGTGAAAATGTACCATCAGAAGTTAAATAATATATATCACAAGTCTTTGTATCATTATATACAAGCTTAACATCCACAACCTCTTTTGCGTCATATTCATTAAATTCGCCATCAATATACGTCATAATTTTTTGATTATTTGTCAAAGCTGCAATATTTAAAGAGTAACGGTTTGAAGAGTAGTTGCCAAAGTTCTCATGAATTTCAAAATCAAGCGTTTTAACATTAGAGAATCTCTTTAAAGCTGTCCCCCAGTCTTCTTGTGAGACATTATCCTCTAGAGTATAAAAGACGCCGCATAATGTGCCGTCTGATTTTATTCCAATGATTGCAGCCTCAAACGGATAACCCGCTCCCATTCTTGATACATAATAATCAAACGCAACGATATGATTCCACTTTGAGACCGGTTCAAGCCACTTGTCTGTCATATTCTTCATACATTTACTTTGCACATTACCATATATCATTTTTCCGTCAGCACGCAACGCGACATTTGTAGCATTAAAAACAGGAGATATTTGCACGATATTATGCCATTCGGAAGTATCTTCTATTTGATTATTTTCGGTGACATTATCAACATACCCATCGTTATGCAGAGCATAAAGGGAATAATTGTCATTAATCGAAACAACTTTGCCGTGCTCATCTATTTTTATATTGGAATTTGCTGTACCAGAACCATCAGAAAAATAATCTACAGCTCCATTTGGATTGATATAATACGAACCGGTGGAATATGAACCCATATAATTTTCTGTTGCCACTGTTGCCAAACTCTTTCTCCAGCTAAGCTCACACTTTTCTTTCATTTTCTTGGAATTGTGGTAGCTCCCCAAATCATCGAATGCCCATGTTGCTTCCGGGTAATTTTTATCATAATATAACTGCATGGCGGCGTTATAATCCGGTAGCTTCATAAACCAAGGTATGGCACATATTGCGCCGATTACCGCGCATATTGCCGCCGCTATTCCAACTCTTTTTAAGATTTTATTCCGTTTCTTTCGTTTCTCCAAAAGCATAACGGGCAGAGGTATCAGCTTTTTGATACCTCTTATCAACTCCTGTTCAAAGCCGTCAACCTTCATATCGTAAGCAGACAAATGAGCAAACTCGTCCGGCAGTTCCGACTTATTCATATCAAAGTATAGCGGGATTAAAGTTTTTGAGGTGTCTTTCCCTGCAAACGACAGAAATCTCGACCATTCATTTTTCACCCATACTGCCTCAAGGTTTTCTTTTGAAGATGAAACGGTTATCATTACCTTGCTTGAAGCAAGGGCGGCATAGATATACGGCTCGTATTCCGTTCCTATTTTATCTTCCAAGGTGATACGGGAGAAAAACACTTTATATCCCTCTGATGTCAACTTGGCATACAACTCCTGCGCTTCGATACTGTCCTTCGTTCGTGTGCCGTATGCGTCTGTTTCCTTATACGAAATGAATATATCAAAGGGCTTTTCTTTTTTTGACACTGATATGATACCATTTTGAATACCGTCTATTGCTTTTGCGTTGGCTTCAAACAAAGCTTTTTGCTTTTCATCCGCATATTTAATGGCGTTTTGATAATTTTCATCGTTGAATATCGGCTGATACAGTGTCCGGTTACAGGTGGGGATGTATTTTCCGCTCGCCGGGTCTTTTACATATGTAACGCCGTAACGGCACATCAGCACATTCCAGTATGCGTCCGCATCCTCTTTGGTGTCAAACAGGATCTGGTTATATAAGTTTTCCGCTTTGTCAAACTCGTTGTGCATCAAATAACTGTTCGCACGGTTATATATCTCCTGTGTTTTCGGCTCAATAAAACTCGGTATTGTCTGTTTTACCCCGCAATACTCGCATACCGCCGTCCGCTCACCTTGCTTTACATCCAAACTTCCACCGCAGATTTTACATTTAAATATCATTGTTGTTCCACCTCTGATTTATTTTAGATTTATCCAAACACACGGGCGAACGCCCATGACTCTTACAACGCTTTCTCCGTAGGTGTTTACTTCACTATTTTCGCCGTAAACATACATCATTCCGGAATCGGTTTTAGTTCTTAACCACCAATCTGAAATGGTGTTAAATGAGATGGTTTCAGCATATCCTTTATATTCTTCCTCCGAAAGAATAAATATGTCATCATTTAGTTCATCTTCCGATTTAAGTATTCGGCTTTTTTGTTCATCTGAAAATTCCGTTAAGAAGTCGTTATTTAACCAAGTTCTGATTGATGATGTTTCATATGTTATATTTTTCAATTCATTATTAAATGCCAATACTTCAATAGGATTTTCAGTTATCAAAAGCATTCTACTTTGTTCGGTTTTCAGAATTTTCCAAGGAATTGTATTTCCTTTATATGTACCGAAATATATTTCTCCGCCAGTTGCGAATTTATTATATATTTGCTCAATCCGATCCTTAGAATTTTTATAATCATCTAATTTTGAATATAATTTCAATGCTTCAACATAGTTCTGTTCTTTATAATAGCTTTCGGCAGCCGTATATGTTTCATCATCTATTTTTTCATTTATTTCGGCGATCTTGTAAGTGCTGTCTTTATAGTTTCCCAATTTTGAAAAAGCCGTTATAGCCTCATCGTATCTCTGCTGTGCATACAATACCATAGCCTCGTTATACTTACTGTTTGGAATAAATACAAAACATATTGTTAAAGCAATTAAAATCGCAATACTGATAATGCCAAACGCACCGGAAATAATTATCCCTCCAGAATTATCTTTTTCCCTTTGGGGTCCCTGCACATTCTTTAAAGCTTTGCACTTTTCATTTCGCCCCTTTAAAAGCTGCTGCATATCACCGCAAACAGCAATAACCATGCTTGCATTGTCCGTATTATCTTTTAAAACATAAAACTTTTCAATAATTTTGTGCTCTATATCAGAAAGCAACGAATGACTCATCGGGTCGCTGAATCGAACTGCTTCCGCAAGCTTGTTTATTGCATTTGCGGCTTCCACATCTTTAACATTAATCAATTCAATGTCTGCACGAAGATTCCTTATATAAGATACCTTTTCGTTAATTTCTTTTTCAACATGTCTTATTTCACGTCCTGCCGCAAAGGTCAGTATCAATAAAATACTCGCAGCTGCTGCTAAAACAACATCAAATATTATCCCATATGTATAAGGAAATTCCACGGATGTCATCTGTTTTACCGATAGTCCTGTTTGGATAACAAAATACAACCAACCTATAGACAAAACAGGTAGTCCGTGAAACTTATCGTTTATATAAGATTTGTTTAACAGAACCAGCGATACTGATAATAAAAATATAATTGAAAAGATTTCAAAGCTATAGCCCATCCAAAACATTACACCGTGTTCAAGCGGCAGCATAAACATTATCACGTTGAACACAATTATCAATATAAGTGCAATTACAATGCTCCAAGCCTTATTTTTTGTAAATCCCATAATGTTCCCTCCAATTATAAATTCTCCATCATTTTTATTTTCTGCTGATTAAATTCATCCTCGGTTATTACACCCATATCACGCATCATTATTAGCTTTTCAAGCTTTTTCTTAAATCCCGCCATATCATCGGGCATCGTTTCCGGCGAAGTTTGTTTGAGTGACTTTTCCGTCATGTCCCCAACAGTTCCGGCAACGCCGCCCATCAAACCAAGACCTAATCCAAGACTCGAAAAATTACCTACACCTTCGTTATCCGCCACTCTTTCGGCAACATCAAATCCTCGCTCCTGTGCGTATGTATATCCCTCTATCTTTCGTTTTTCAGCAATGCCCTCTGCCTCAATAATTCTGCGTTTCTTTTCGGTTTCTTCATCAATGATGCCAAGCGTTTGCTTTAATTGTGCTTCGGCAACATCTGAATATTGCCTTATATGAAGATCTTTAAATTTTTCGTAAGCAGCCTCGCCGTCCGGTTTTGCAATATTAGTTACATAAAAATTTTTGAGCAGAATCCCATATTCCTTAAAATCGGAAATCAGCAGCTTATGTAAGTTATCTGAAATCTCACTCATATGGGAATCAGTTTCAAATATGGAAAAAGAGGATTCCTGCATAGTCTTGCCTATATATGACTTAATTTTAGACATAAGCAAAGCACGGAATTTTTGTGTCAAGTCCTTTTGAGTTAAAATTTTCTCTGTCCCGACAATGTAAACAAGCAGTTTCCGTGAATCTTCAACAGACAATGTCATTTCACCCGACAATCCTATTTGAAGCGGGAAATGATACATCGGATCCATGTATTGAATTTGACTGTCCGTGCCCCATTTTATCGCCATTTGATGTGTTTTATTGATAAAGTATATCTCGCAATGAAATGGAGTCTTTCCACCTGTCGGAAGATTTATAACATGCCTTAAAAGTGGAATATTCTCTGTTTTCAGCGTGTATCTTCCCGCCTCAAACAAATCCAAAGCCTGTCCGTTTGCAAAGAATACAGCCTCCTGTGATTCATGAACTATAAGTTGTGAAGTTGTATTAAAATCTTCACAAGGATGTTTCCACACGAATGAGGTATTATCACCTTCATATTTTATTACCTTTGAAATCTCAAACATTTAATATACCTCCATTATTTGTCTATTTCTATATGTTCTACCGCAAATTCAATACACATTTGAATAACTTCGTTTTTGTTTCTGTTTGTAACATTGCATATATCATCTAATCTTTTAATTAGGTCAACAGGAAGGCGTGCGGATACAACCGCACTTTCTCCCACATACTTTTTTGCTGTAATTATTAATTTGTCATCTGCCACTTTTTATCACCCCAAAACATTATAAACCCGAAATTTCATCCGCAAGTGTAATTGCTTCTTCAATCGTAAAGATTCCACGTATAACTACTCTTTCACTATCAATTTTATCGCTTACTCTCGGGGCAGAAATTATACTGCCATTTAATACTACAGATATATAGTTATTTTCTGATTGTTTTGAAATTCTATCGGTTGCTTCTGCAAATTTTCTTTGTCCTTCCGATGTCAGAATAAGTTCAACATAATATCCAATTTCGTCATTATTAACGCTAACCCATAGTATATGTTCCTTTGTTAAAATTATATTATTATCACCATCTGCAAATATGACATTTCCTGCTACCTTTTTATATTTTGTATCTAAATATGATAACATTTCATAAAAAAAGTCTTTATCAGTATTTACATCTTCTAATACATTATTATTACATAATATATTCACCGTCGAATCAGTGTTGCTCCATTCAACATCAGCACCTAACGCTTCGCACACCGCTCTGATGGGGAGTAATGTACGACCGTTGACTATAATTGGGCACACATCCATTTCAACAATATTATCCGTTGGCATATTTGTAAACTCCTCGGCATTTTTGCAACGAACTTTTATTAACCGAGTTGAATTTATTTTTAGACACAGTTTTATATCATTTTTCACAACATACACCAATTCACGAGTGCCATCCCAGTAAACATCTGCTCCCAATTCTTCACATACATTTCTAATCGGAACAAAAACCCTGTCATTAATTATAAGAGGATTCGTATCAAAAGACACTGTTTGTTCATTTATCTTAACCGTAATATTAATGTCATCAGCCGATACCAAACTGCTTGCCGATATAAACATTATAAAAGTAACAAACAACGATATTATTTTTTTCATTTAAACCCCTCCAGCCAAGGCATATAATTATACATTTATATTATACCACATTTGTTTACAAAAGTCAACAAAACCATACAAAATAAATAGAATTTTATAAATCGCTCTAAATTGCAGTATCACATTTCTATTTCATCCTCATCATCGTGAGAAAACTGATGTTTTTCGTGTTTTGGTTCGTTTTGCTGTTGTTTATAATCTTCAAGCTGTCGGCGGACAGAGTAAATCTCGTTTCCGTCAATAGAATTGTCGGTTTCAGATTTTGCTGTGCTGAAAATACCTCTTGAAAACGAAACACCGTAAATATCATACAATTCCGCTTCTGTGTCATATTCAACTTGCGGTCGGATATTTCGGCGAAGTTCACAAAGCTCATCAACATCAAAATTCTGTGCTTGTTCCTTTAACTCGGCATATTCCTTTTGAGTGTTTTCAAGTCTTGCGGCGCTTTCGTTTGAGTGCCGTTCCATAACTGGCATTGCCTTTTGAATATCGGCAATTTTATTCTTGACCGTCTGTATATCATTTGTATGGAGATTTGCTAAAATAGTATTTTTCTTTGTACGCAATTCCTCAATTTCCTCTGATAATTTATTGATAGCTTGCGTTAATACACGATGCTTGAAAATCTTAATCGGCGGCGTTTGCTCTTTTTCGGCTTGTGCTGCCTTGCGTTCGTCGATTTTAGATTTTAATTCGGTTGCAACAGATAAATAATCATCATAATTGGTTTTTAAGCGTGCGGCTTCAAAAGATTTTGCGGTTTTCCACTTATCCGCAAAATTTATGGCATACCTGCAATGAATCATTGTACCACGCAATTTTTCAAGAGCATTGGCAAGTGATGATATGGTATGTGCGGCGGTTTCAAGCAGTTTCTTGATTGCCGCTTTAATTTCACGCAAAACACGGTTATCCTCTTTAATCTGCCGATTTAATTCGCACCTTTCGGAAATGCCTCCCTTTTTCTCGATTATTCTTGCGGAAATCCCCTCATAAATTGTGGGTTGCTCGTCAATACCCCGTGCCTTATGGCTTCTGTGGTCAATACGACTTTTGGCCTTGGTAAGTTCAAGATGCTTGTTTGAAATGTCCGCCCAATTTTTTCGCCATATCTGCAACTGCTCCTCACTGTTCCAACGCTCCGTTATGGGATTTTGTCTGCCGTAGCGTGTGCTTTTCGGATATTTTGAAGCACGCTCTAAATCATCTGCTTGTGATGGCGACATATATACTTTCTTTTTACCGACAAAATACTGATATTGCTTTTCCCAGCCGTCAGCCTGTGCTGTCTTAAATTCAGCAGATGTAAAGCCCCGTTTCACGCCGTTTTTAACGCACAAATATTCTTTTTCGGTTTTGCTCTGCCACTTGCCGTTTTGGTCAAGCGGTCGGACGGTCAGCATAATATGTGCGTGTGGGTTGTGTCCGTCTGTATCATGAATACAGAAATCGGCGCACATTCCGTCCGCTACAAAATTGTCCTTTACATATTCGGATATTAAGGATATATTTTGTTCTTTGCTTAATTCAACAGGCAAAGCAACAACAAATTCCCGTGCAAGCCTGCTGTCCTTTGATTTTTCCGTTTCTTCAACGGCATTCCACAACACACTTCTGTCTTGCCACTCCGGCGGAGCTTGCGGCGGTAATAGCACTTGTTCATATACAAGACCGTGCTTTCTTGTGTAATCGTGCTGCACTCCGTCATAATCATTGAAAATTTTGGAACAGCTCATATATGCGGCAGCGGCAACAGCACTTCTGCCGATGCCTCTTGAAATAACCTTTGCCTCCAAATGATAAATCGCCATAGCGGATTGCTCCTTTCTGTCACGCAATAGAACATAATTTATCAAGTAAATACAATGGTTTCGGGAGCCGCTTTTGATAGGGTAATATATAACCATTAAACACCCCGAAAACGGCGTTCTATTGCGGTACATTTTTGTTTCTTTTTTTCAAAAAAGAAAGTGGGCGGAAGATGTGAAACAGATAACGCACATTTGAGATAAAAGCTGTGAAACAGGTTTTATCTTTGGTCGGCGGTACAACTTTGTACCAAATTGAAATAAGGCTGTTATTTCAATTTATCTGCGATAAAGCAGATATGCCGACCATAGCAGACAATGCGGTTTTTGCGTTGTCTGCTTGCCCTCTGCAAGAGCGCACGGCTTGCCAACGGCAAGTACCACCGCCCAAACTTTGTTTGGGTGGTGAGTAAGCGCGC
>CAKSGG010000107.1 GCA_934454215.1 uncultured Clostridia bacterium | reverse complement strand
CATTTGGAGACGGTGATGTTATACTTTCGGGAGCAAAACTTATAGATTTATCCAAGTTTACGGCTATAACGGATAAAAGTATATTAGAGCGTTTGCCTGCATCCTCCAGAGGAAGAGTGGGGCAGGTAAACTTAAGAGAGCAGGGCTTTACACAGGACGAGCTTACCATGAGAAACGGCGAGGGTGCGTCTCCGTTTTCGGAAAATTTTAATGTTTGGAACACTCCTATGGTACTGGGACTTTATTTGAACGGTTACGGGCAGCAGCTTGCAAGGTGGCCTAACAAGGGTTATCTTAAAATAGGAAGTATTATAGGAAATGACACGTTTGAATATACCGAGCAAAATCCGTCGAGATGGACAAAGGCTAAAGACGCTTTTATCGCCGGATATATGTATTCGGAGTGGACGGGCGGCTGGCAGCCGATAAAATCTATAGATACCGATAATGCGAGAATAACGGTTGTAACCGGCGGAGAAACCGTAAAAGCAAATCACAGGTGGAGTGCCATAAACCTTTTGGAGGAGATAGATATTCCGGGGGAATGGTATTTGGACAGGGAAAATCTTATTTTATATTATTATCCCGAAAAATATATTGACCCCGAAAACGATGTTTTGGAATTCGGAGTTCTCGGCGGCACAAATACGGCGGGTGCAATTAATGTTAAAAATTGTAGTTATATCACATTTGACGGTCTTCAGATTGAGAAAACCTATTGCTCAGGCATACGTCTTGCGGCGTGCAGCGATATAACGGTAAAAAACTGTTATATTCATGATGTCGGCGGAATAGGCATACAGTCGGAAAATTTCGGGAAAAGAATAGTTGCCGAAAACAATACCGTTGCAAACTGTACGGATATGTGTATTCAACTGAATTATCAGAAATGGTCGCCTTATCCGATAGATGAATGGAAAAATCTCGAATCTCCGGGAAACGTTATAAGAAATAATCATATGTATAACGCGGCAAGGGGCAGATACGGAATGGTATATGCGTCATGCCTTGAGGGAATCGGAAGTGTGTATGAGCATAATATAGTACACGGAGGAATAAACTCTCTTGCCTCAAATAATGCACCTATGGCGGTAATCAGATACAACGAGCTTTATAACGGCGTAAGAGAAACGGCGGACGCAGGGGCGATATATTGCGGCAGAAGATGGCAGTGGTACGGAGCGGTTACCGAGTACAACTATATTCACGATATAGGCGACAGAGAATTTGATGCCGATAACCTTGTGGACTGTATATTCTGGGACGACAGCATAAGCGGACAGACTGCAAGATACAACATACTCCGCCCGAACTCAAAGACCCGTACATACGGAATTGTAAGCGGCGGCGGAAGGGACAACACTATAACAAGCAACATTATAGTAGACTCCGCAATGTCAATAGACGTTCAGGACAGAACCACCGGCTGGCCGGACGGCAGAAAGGACGACTGGTGGGAAATGCTTGTCAGCTGCGTTACCGATATGAAAGGCTCGGAATACCTGAAAAAATTCCCGCAGATAGAAAGAACATATAATGAAATTAACGCAGATACGCAAAGGCACGCATTCAAGCCGGACTATAACAATATTTCAAACAACGTTATAGTAAACGCTGCCGACATTAACTATTCAAACTATGAAAAGAATAACACAAAAACAAGCATAAAACAGGGAAATTACGTAGGCACGGATACAAGCATTTTTGTGGACTCCGAACATCAGGACTACAGAGTGAAAAAGGAAAAGAAGAAAGAGCTTGGGCTTGACGAAAGCGTGCTTGATGAGGACTTTGACATTAATCTCATAGGCATACAGGGCGAGGTTCCGACCGTTGCCGATGATAAGTTTTTAAAGACGTATCCGAAAAACGGGGACAAAGGTCTTGACTCCACAGGCGTTACGCTCTCGTGGCAAAAAGCTCCGTTTGCCGATGAATACGACTATACTGTTGCAAAGGACCCTGAAATGAAAGAGGTTGTTATTTCCGGAACTACGGTTTACTCAAATGTACAGCTCGGAAAGCTTGAAAAGAACACGAGCTACTATTGGACGGTTAAAGCGAAAAATATATCACGTCAAATAGGAAAAGAATGGGAGGCGGACGGCGCTGCATACAAGTTTACCACGGCAGGCTATGATTTTCTTGACAGCAGTCTTTTAAAGCTGAAGCTGAAGAGTGCGGAAACCTTTGCAAACGGCATAACAGAGGGAACGGAAATGGGGCAGTATAAGCCGGGCACAAAGCAAAGGCTTCTCGATAAAATAGAAGAACTCAGCATTATAGCGGGTATGACAAGCGGCGAGCAGATTATGATAAACAATGCTGTTTCCGAGCTTACAAATGCGGTTGAAACGGCAAAATCGTCAATAAACATTCGCTATAACGGAACGATAGACACAAGCGACGCTTCACTTTGGCAGACTACCACTCCCGACAACGTAAAAATCTCATGCGAGAACGGCAGCATAAAGCTTGACTGCCTTGAAAATGCAATTGCGGCAACAAAGCAGGAATACAGCGGCTCGGGCGTATACACCTTTGATATGAAGTCAAGTGCGGAAAACGGCTGGTTTGCATTCGGGCTCAGACATTCAAATATAGATTCAACCAATATATACAGTGCCGGAAACTATACTCAGCCGCTTAACACGGTGTTTATAATTGTGAAAAATGATGTTTTTGAGCTTCAGACTCGAAATTCGGCGTCTGCCGGAAATACCGTTTTCATAACGGCGGAAAATAACGGGGTTTTTAAAAATAACGAATGGAACAGAATAGAATTTGGCTGTGTACCCGGGGGAAGCGGAATATATTGCACGCTCAAAGTAAATGATAAGGTTGTTTTTGAATATATCGACACCATTAATCCGGTAAGAACGGAGGGCGTATTCTGTGTTCAGCCCATAAGAGATGTTCCGATGTACATAAGAGGCGTTTCGGACGTTCCCGAGGGCGAATTTAAAATACCCGAGGAGGTTTTAAACAACACAGGAGCTGTCGAAAAAATATATACAGCCGAGTCGTCGGAATATACGGAAACGGGAAACTGGAGCATATCTCCGAAAAAGGGTTATGATAATAAATCCGCAAGAATGTCAAGCAATAAAAATTCTGCGGCAATATTTGATTTGATGCCCGATGCAAACAAGACGGAAACTTATGATGTTTATTATTACAACATACCGTCCGAGAACGGGGATAAAAATGCCACGCTTTCATTCTCAAACCTTTATGTCAGCTACGAGCGGAAACTTGATACAACGGTCGGAGAAGAGGGCTGGAGATATGTAGGCACTTATCAGTTTGTGGACGAGAGTGCAAGGGCGCGTATGAATATAAAACTTATTCCGAGCGGTGAGGGCGAACTTCTTGTTTCGGCGGTTAAAATAGAAAAATCATCGGACGATAAAAAAGCTTTCACGGAGGTATTCTCTAATTATGCGAAAAATGCCGTTGTATTAAAGGTTGGAAATAAGACCGCATATAAGGATGCCGAAAAAATAAGCATAGATTCTCCGCCGATTATATCGGATTCGAGAACGCTTGTACCGATACGCTTTATTTCGGAAAGTTTCGGAGCGAGCGTAAACTGGATTGAGGCTGAAAATCGTGCAGAAATAACGGCAGACGGTAAAACCATAGTCTTTAATATAGGGGCTGCCGAATACTCCGTAAACGGAGAGGTGCATATGCTTGATGTACCGCCTGCGGTTATAAACGACAGAACAATGATTCCTTTGAGAGCTGTTTCCGAGGCACTCGGAAGAGAGGTTCTCTGGATAGACGGCAGCAAGGTTATTGTCGTTGCAAATTCAATGCCGAAAAATTCGGAGGATACCGACAAGCTAAAGGAGCTTTGCGCTGATATGTACAGTGAAACAGAGATTAAGGAGATGAAGTAATAGATATGAAAAAAATTTTTTCGATTGCAATGATTACAGCCGTAATATTTGCCGCATCCTCGGCATCGGCGGTAAATGTTGAAATGAAGGACTTTATAAACGGAATAATAGGAATAGAGGGAAAAACCGAAAATGCGGGAGATGATATAAACGTTCTTATATTAAACCCAAATGCGTCATCGAAGGCGGCGGAAACGGATTCTTCGCTTATTCAGTATTCAAATGGTTTCAAATCGTCAGCAGACGGCAGCTATTTTATATCGGTAAAACTGAAGGACGGATTTTCGGGAAGTTTCCCCGTATATGTAAAGGAGAGCGGAGGCGAGACAAGCGAGTTTAAAATATACTATGCCGAGATGCCCGAAAAGATAGAGGCGGCGCAAAGGCTTGTTTCGGCAGGCGAAAATACGGAGGCGGTATTCGGCGAGGTTAAGGTCATTTTGTCGCTCGACACGAAACTTATAAATGATATTGATATAAAAAACTGCTGCGATATGCTTTCGGAAAGTCTTAAGAAAAACCCTATCTCGTTTGACAGCACCAATCCCGAAAGCGACGAAAACATAGCGAAACTTAACGACCTTATAAAAAGAATAAAGACGTTTGCGCTTATAGAAAGCTTTAATCAGGGAAAGGTATCGTCAGTATATCAAAACGGCATTCTTCTTTATGATGATATTACGGAGCTTTCGGGACTTTTATCAAAATATGATGTGACCGCATATAAGCTTTTCAGCGACAATCTCACATTGGACGGAAAAAACAAGGTAATATCCGAGCTTTGCGGAAAAAATATAAAAAACATATCGGAATTGCAAAAAAGATTTACGGATGCGGTTATGTACTTCGGAATAAGCTGCAATAAGGAGCAGGGCTACGGATATATCGGCGAATACATATCCGAAAAAAATGTATTGTTTGCAAAGGGAAACACTGCGGATATATCTGATTATTTATCGCTGAACGATTCAAAGGAAAATGAGGTTTTTGCAAAGGTAAAGCAAAATCAAAACTCGCTCACAATAAATAATTATCTTCAAAAGGTGAACGATTATGCAAAAGCCGCAAAGGATACGCAGAACAGCGGCGGCACAGGCGGCACGGGCGGCGGAGGCTCATCAGCCTTGTACGGCTATCAGGTGCCGTCGAAAGAAGATAATAACGGCAGAGATAATCCCGAAACCGTATTTACCGATTTGAACGGCTATGGCTGGGCAAAGGACGCTATAGAATATCTTTATGAAAAGAATATAATAAGCGGTTCGGGTGAAAAGCTGTTTTCGCCGGGCGGTTATCTTACCCGCGAGCAGGCGGCAAAAATTATATGCAATGCTTTTTCGATAAATGAAACGTCGGAAAAGGCGGAATTTAAAGATGTTTTTGACGGAGAATGGTATGAAAAATACGTTATGGCTGCGCAAAGCGCCGGAGTTATGCTCGGAATAAGCGAAAGTGAGTTTGGCGTTGGAATGAATATAACAAGGCAGGATTTAGCTGTTATTCTTTACAGAGCAATGGGAGCAGCTGATGAAACTGCCGAATGCAGCTTTACCGATTCGGCTGATATAAATGATTATGCAAAACAGGCTGTGGCGTATCTTTTCGGCAAGGGCATAATAAACGGATATGAGGACGGCAGCTTTTTACCTCACAGATATGTAACAAGAGCGGAAGCGGCAAAATTGATTTACGGTATTATAAAGTAAGGCATATTATAGAAAGGTTAAGATATAAATGAAAAAAACACTTATAAAATTAATTTCTGTATTTCTCGGTATTTCGGTTCTTACGCATATGGCGAATGTATATGCACTCACCGATATCGGAGAGAGTAAATATAAAAGCGATATAGAGCTTACCGTGGGACTCGGCGTTATGAGCGTAAATGATGACGGTTTATTTGAGCCTGAAGAAACCATAACCCGTGCGGAAATGGCCTCGATACTTAAAAATATTTACAACGGTGACGATGGTGATGACGGTACAAATGCCACATTTGATTTTTTCGGGCGTGATGTTGAAACATTAATTTCTCCCGACGAGGGTGTTGACGTATCCGACGAGAGGTTTACCGATGTAGCCGAAAACAACGAACGCTATAATGATATAATTCTTGCTTCAACCTACGGGGTTATGATAGGTACAACCGAAAACACGTTTGAGCCGGACAGAAAGCTCACAATAAAGGAAGCACAGAAAATTTTCGTGGATTTGCTGGGCTACAGAATTTTTGCAAATTCATACGGCGGATATCCGAACGGATATACTGTGCAGGCAAACGAGCTCGGACTTTCGCTGAACCGTCCGTCGGACAGTGAAATTACAAGAGCGGAGCTTGCTCACTTATTCGCAAAGGCGGCAGAGGACATACCTCCTGTAACCGCAGACTATAACGGAGTAAATATTACCTATAAAAAGGATAATGACGCAAATTTATTAAACACCTTTATGAATATAGAAAAGGTGTCGGGCGTGATTATCGATAACGGAATAACATCATTGACCGGAAACAGCAGCATAGGTGAAAATCAAATTAAAATAAAAGACGATAAAAACACAGAGTATATTTTAAGCTTTGAAAACTCAAAAAGAGGTATCACAGACCTTATCGGACAAAGAGCGGACTGCTATTTCGGAAACGAAAAGTCAAAAAGGCAGAACAGGGTTATTTTTGCAAGAACAAACAGCAAAAACAAGTGTCTTAAAATTTCAATGTCAGATATTGAAAATGCGGAAAGCTTTGACGGCAAGGCGGTGGAGTATTCTTCGGGAAACCGTATAAGGTCGGCAAAAATAAAGGACGGTGCATATTTTATAGTAAACGGCATGGCTGTTACCGTTCTTCCGAATGATAAGTCGCACATGCTTGACTATGACAACGGTACCGTTACCCTCATTTCAAGCGGTTCCGGCTCGGAATATGACACAGTTATAATCGAAGCTTACGAAAACTGGGTAGTCGATTCCGTTGATTCAAAAAACAAGTATGTTTACAACAAAAATGCGGACAACATATTAAACAGCGGAGATGAATTTTTATGCTTTGATGAGGGTAAGAACATAAGCTGCATTGTTATAAACGAAAAGGGCGAGTATACAGAGCCGGAAAGCATAGGCAAGGGTGCGGCTATAGATGTCGCAAGAAGTGATGACGGAAGCTTTGTAAAAATACTTCTGTCAAATGTTACGGTCGGAGAATTTAACGTTTTATCATATGATGACAGCAACAGGATAATCTCAGACAAGGAAAACGAATACAAGGTTTCAAAATATTTCTTAAACTCTAAAAAGGGTCAAGGCTGCAAGACAGGCGCAAAATACAAGCTTTATTTAAACAGCTTCGGAGAGGTTGTATGGATGGAAACTACAGAAAGCACATGGCAAATAGGCTATGCAAAAACCATTAAATACAGCTCTAACGGCGATTATGCGTTTATGAAAATTTTGAACGGCGACAAAAGCTTTAAAAACTACATTTTTGCAGAAAAAGTAAGAGTAACCGATTCATTTGATAACAAGAGCAGAATAAAGCCGGAGGATGCGGATAAGCTTAGATTTATCGGCGGAGTTATAAGATACAAGCTGAATGCCGATGATTTTGTTACCGACATTGAACTTCCGCTTGACCAAAACATAAAAAGCAAGTCGGATGACAGGCTGTATGTTCTTGCCGATTCCAATGAAGACGGAAAAAGCTATCAATATTCATGGCAGCTCCAAACTCTCGGCGGTAAGTTTTTCATGGACGATAAAATAACCAAAATGATAAGCATACCAAAGGATTCGGACAGTGCGGAATACGCTTTTGTAGATATAAGCCAACTGTGGAGCGGAAGATCCTATAAGGCGTCGGCTTACGGAACAAATTATAAAAGCCCGGTTGCGGAGGTTGTGTTATTTGATGATATCTACAGCGACAAGTCAAATTTTTACGATACCGACCCGGCATATGTTGTAACGGAAATAATGCAGGTATGTAATTCCGATAACGATATTGTGAACAGCCTTACATTGATAAATGTAAACGGTCAGAAATCCGTTTTATACGACAGAGCGGAAAATGATTTGATACATAATGCCGTAAAGGTTACGGCGGACGCAAAAAATCTTTCCGCACGGGATTATTGTACTGTAGAAAAGGGTGATGTGATAAGACTTAAAAAGGACTCGGAAGGATATATAACATATGTTGAGGTCATATTTGACGCAAACGGAAAGTATGATAACAGCCTTTATTCCGATACATTCAGTGACGTTGATACAAGCTTTGCTCATGTGAAAACAGGTGTTCTCGCAGGAACAATAGGCTATTTTTCAAACAGCATACAAAACACAAACCCGTGGGGCGGCGTGAAAGGTGTAAATATGGTTAATAATAATTATGCCAAGGAATATATGGGCGGCTCTCCGAGAATTATCTACGGATATGTGTATGACACATATAACGGTTATGTTACATATACAACAAAGGATTTATATGAAGGAAGCGACGGCATGGATGATGAGCGGTATATTACCGAAACAAGAGAAATAGGAAAAGTCGGAAGCACACTGTATGTTGATTACGACGGGAACAAGGTGACGGCAGGCGGCGGCAGTGCCGAAAGCATAAGGTCATACTGCGATTCGGAAAATGAGTTTTCGAGAATTATAGTATGTACGGCATCAACAGATGCGAGATGGTGTATAGTTATAAACGGAGAAATGAATAAATAATTTATAAACGGTCTCAAAAAATATAATAATCAAATAGGCAATTATGAAACTTTGGTTTTGTAATTGCCTATATAGGTTAAAGCAGTCAATTGTGTAAAAATGTTATTTTACAATTGACTGTAAATCAAAAACGGAGGAAAGAAAATGAATAAAAAATTATGGTACGAAAATGATGCCGCCGTATGGGAGGAAGCGCTTCCTATAGGCAACGGCAGCATAGGTGCGATGGTGTTTTCGGGAGCGCTTTCCGACAAGCTTCAGCTTAATGAAGAAACGCTTTGGTCGGGATATCCGAATATGGAAACAAGAAAGCACTCTATGTCGGAGCTTGACTCAATAAGAAATCATGTAAAAAACAAAGAATTTAAGGCGGCTATGCACGAAACGTCCGACATTATGTTTGATGTACATTCTCAGGGCTACCTTTCCTACGGAAGTCTTTATATAGATGTAAATGACAAAAAGAATAATGTTTCCGAATACAGGCGCGAGCTTGACATGGAAAACGGAATTTTGCGCAGCAGCTTTGAAAATGACGGCATAAAATTTTTAAAGGAATATTTCGTATCGCTTGCCGACGAAGCTTTGTTGATTAACATAAAAAGCTCGGAACCCGTTGATTTTCACATATACGAAGCCCCGGAGCTTGAGAGCGGTGTAAAATTTGAAAATGATGCCTTAACGGTCATCGGCAGATGCCCGACAGAGGTATCTATGTTCACAAATACGGTTGAATATGCCTGCGATAAGGAAAGCGTTCATTTTTGTTCAAGACTTAAGGTTAAAACGGATGGTTCATATTTTGCCGGCGGAAACTCCGTGTGGGTAAGGGCGTCAAAGGAGCTTACAATTATTTTCAGTATTAAAACAAGCTTTAACGGATATAATAAAATGCCGGTATCAGAGGGCGCAGAATATATAAATGCAAGTCTTAAAACGGCAGAGAAGGCTTTAAGCTATACGTATGACGAGCTTAAATTACGTCATACGAATGAATACAAAAAATATTTTGACAGAGCAGAACTTCACATAGACGGCGAAAATTTCGATGATATTCCCACCGATAAGCGAATAGAAAATGCGGCCGGAGGTACGGCAGACAACGAGCTTGTGTGTCTTTTATTCGATTATGCAAGATATCTTACGATTTGTTCATCTATGCCGGGAACTCAGCCGACAAATCTTCAGGGTATATGGAATTACAAGCTTATAGCACCGTGGCACTCAAACTATACAATGAATATAAACACTCAGATGAACTATTGGCATACGGAGACTGTAAACCTCGCGGAGTTTCATATGCCGCTTATTGAGATGCTTAAGGATTTTGCGGAAAAGGGAAATAATTTCGGGCTTCGAGGCTGGTCTTCGTGGCACAACAGTGATATATGGCGGTTTAATTATGAGGCAACAAAGGGCGTGCAGTGGGGGTTCTGGCAGATGGGCGGATTTTGGACGGCACGTCACATTTGGGAGCATTATATCCATACCCGTGACGAAGAATTTTTGAAGGAATACTATGCGGTGCTTACATCTGCATGTGAATTTTTGGAGGACTGGATGTTTGAAAATGAGGACGGTGAGCTTACCACGTGTCCGTCGGTATCTCCCGAAAACCGCTTTTTAAGCGAGGGTGAAGAATGTGCCGTGTGTGAGGGCTGTGCTATGGATATGTCGATTATATATGATGTTTTCGATAAAACTGCCAAGGCAAGCGAGGTACTCGGAAAGGACAGTTCTCATTACAAGGCTGTTTTGGCGAAACTGAAGCCTGTAAAAATAGGCGGCGACGGCAGAATTTTGGAATGGGGAGAAGAGCTTTCCGAAAGCAAAAACGAACTTGGACACCGCCATATATCGCATCTTTACGGATTCTATCCCGGAGATACTATGACGTACGAAAGGTATACGGACGCTGTAAGAGAAACGCTCAGAGTACGTCTTGAAAACGGCGGAGGACACACGGGCTGGTCAAACGCATGGATTGCTGCGGTTTATGCCAGACTTGGTGACGGTGAAAAGGTTATGTATCATATTCGGAATATGTTTAAAAAGTCGATTTATCCGAATATGTTTGACGCACATCCTCCGTTTCAGATAGACGGGAATTTCGGAATATGCGCTGCAATATGCGAAAGTCTTATGCAAAGCCATAACGGAGAAACAAGACTTATTCCGTCAATTCCGAATGAATGGAAATCAGGATACGTAAAGGGTTTCGTTTCAAGAGAAGGGAAAACAGTAAATTTCAAATGGAATAATAAAAAAGCAGAAGAATTTTAAATGAATATAAATTAAGTAAAAGCAGACAAATAACGGTCTGCTTTTATTTAGTTTGTGAAGACATATTAAGCTGTTTGACGGTGTGAGCGAATATTCCGCAAGGTGTTATTTGATTATCAGTTTGTTGCTTATAAATCAAAATTAACCGAATAAAAAGGAAAGTCAACATCTGATATCAAGCTGAAAAATAAGGTTGTTTCAAAGGTGCGAGTGGTAGAAGTTGATAATAAAATAAGCATTTCAGCTTTAGCTCAAAAATCAAAAAACGAAGGGTTAGATATTATGCTGTTACTTAAAGAATATGTTTAAATTGCAGAATAGTTAAATGCTTCTTTAGGCACTATTAATAGATAGAATAACAAGCTTATAATAAAAAATATGGTTATAAAAAGAACTCTTATAACCATAAATTTTAATATTAACTTTTTAATATACTTCTTGCCAAAATATTCAAATCATGATATACTGTATATAACAGAAATTTACAAGGGGGAAACTTA
>CAKSGG010000106.1 GCA_934454215.1 uncultured Clostridia bacterium | reverse complement strand
TACTTTGCATTTGCCTCTGTCGGCGACATTGCGCAAGTATCTTTTTCATAACAGCCCGGGCAAAGCTTTTCCAACGGGTGCTTACCCGAAACGTTAAACTGCTTTCTCAAATCAACAAGCTTTTTAACCTCGCCGCAAGGAATTTCCTTTTCGCCGCCGAGAAGTCTTGAATACATCAAAAGCTTAGCATAAAATTCTGTTGATTCCATTCTGAAGAATGCTGTATTCAAATCGCAGCCGAATGAAAGTGCGCCGTGGTTTGCAAGAAGAATTGCATCATAATCCTGAATATACGGCTCGATTGATTCAGGGATTTCCATTGTTGACGGAGTTCCGTACTGAGCAATAGGAACAGCACCCAAGAATATAATGGCCTCAGGCATGATAAGCTTGTCCAAAGGAATACCTGCGATAGCAAATGATGTTGCAATCGGAGGATGTGCGTGAACAACAGCCTTTACGTCAGGTCTTTCCTGATAAACCTTTAAGTGCATTTTAAATTCCGATGAAGGTTTCCAAGGACCGTTCGCTTCCTTTAACTTACCCTGACCGTCAACCTTACAAATCATATCGGGAGTCATATATCCCTTTGATACACCTGTAGGTGTTACGAAATATGTATCTTTATCTACTTGTACGGAAAAGTTACCGTCATTTGCGGCAACGAAACCGTCATTGTAAATTCTCTTACCGATTTCGCATAGTTCTTTCTTGATTTCATAATCTGACTTGAACATTGTTTTTCCCTCTTTCTTTTGGTTTTGTTTTGTTTTATTTGGATTTGTTTTTATTATACACTATTTCTTACAGATTGTCAATACCTTTATTACAGATTTTTCAACCGTTATTCTTATGTTTTTACAGTATACAATAATCTCTTCTTTTATTATAATACAAAATTCTTCCGTTGTCAAGAAATTAATGGATTATCTTCAAAATTATTATGCTCACAGCAACAGGAAATTTTGTACCCATTTACATTATCATATTCTTTAAAGTAATATCTCCCGTCCGAACGATTATCAATGACGCCGATTTTTTCGTCAAGCTTTATTTCAAAGCTGCCGAGTGACATTGAAATACCGCTTCCGATAGCCTTCATATAACTTTCCCTAAGCGTCCATATCCGAAAAAACGCACTGTATTTTTCGTTATCACCTCTTTGAGATATAATATATTCATACTCATTCTCCGAAAAAAATCTTTTTGCCAGCTTTAAATCCACACATCTTATCTTTTCAACATCGCACCCGACCTCACAATCCGAAAAAGCACATATAACAATTCCGCCCGAATGAGAAATATTAAAATGCAGCTCCGGCAGATTTTTAAAATACAATTTGCCGTGTTCGCCGATACGATACTCCATTTTCTTTTCACTCAATCCGTATTTTTTAAGTTCTTCATTAAGCAAAATTCCTGCCGCAAGGCTCATATTTTTATCATTGCGCATCTTACGGCGCATAATTTTTTCACACCGATACGGTGAAAGCTGTTTTATGCTTTCATTAAAAATTCCATCGTTATTGAACTTTGCGGAATCAATCACAGATAATTTTGTTTTCATATTTTGTCCTCAAATTAATTTCGGCGTTACATATATTGTATTATAGCCGTCATAAATTACCATTCCGGGCTTTGCACCGTTCGGCTTTTTTACGTTTTTTATTTTCGTGTAATCTACGGGAACCTGCGATGATTCCCTCGCTTTTGAATAATACGCCGCAAGCTGTGCGGCTTCTGTAATTGCCGTTCTCGATACGTCCTTATTCACGCCAAGTTTTATTATTACATGAGAGCCGTGTATATTTTTCGTATGAAACCATAAATCGGAAGTATTCGCAAGCTTTGTTGTTACATAATCGTTCTGTGTATTGTTTTTTCCGACATAAATATCAAATCCGTCGGACGAAACAAAACGTCTCGGCGCTGATTCTTTCTTTTTTTTCTGAACCGTCCTGCGCTTTAAATAGCCCTCCGAAACAAGCTCTGCTCTTATTTCATTCAAATCGCTTTCATTTTCCGCATTTTCAACCGCCGCAAGCGTACTCTCAATATATTCAAGACTTGCACGTGCGGTCTCAATCTGCTTTGCCGCTTCTTTCTCAGCCGTTTTTGCCTTATTGTACTTTTTAAAATACCGCTGTGCATTACCCGATGGCGACATTGATGGGTCAAGATCAATTTTTATCAACTTCATATCATCGTAATAATTTTCGGCATTTAACTCTTTATCGCCGTCATTAATACGGTATAAATTAGAAGTAATAAGCTCGCCTTTGATTTTATACAGCTCCTTATTCTCTGCGTCATGCAAAGTCCTTGTAAGAATATTTATCTTTTTTGACGCTCTTTCAGCGGCATTGTTCAGCAGCTTTACCAAATCGGCACTTTTTTGACGCATACGCTCATGCAAGTCCCTTAAATAATAAAAATCATCAAGAGCCTTGCTGAAACTGTCTGTTTTCATAACCTGTGCCATGTTTTGATACTGCTTTATATCAATTGCGGAAAAGTCAATCATTTTGCCCGTCACACGGTCTTTAATTATACACGGTTCAAGATTGTCATTTTTTACATTCCCCGCAAATCTCATCAATTCTGCCTTTACAGCACTCTGCTTGTTAAGATTAAGCTCCGGTGCCGATATATCCGTTGTCCCGAATACTCTGTATACAATCTCGCGCGCAGTCATAGGACTTATTCCCGAAACAGTATTCATAATAATCTTATCAACCGTCTGCGGTTTTGAAAAATCAAAGCTTGTACCGGCATCTATATTAATAAGCGGCACTTTATCCTGCTGCGGAGGAAGTTCATATTTCAGTCCCGGCAATACCTGACGGACAGAGCTTACGGTGAAATCCACTCTCTTTATGCTGTCTATAATTTTCATTTCATCATTTACAAGAATTATATTTGAATTTCTTCCCATTATTTCGGCAATTATATGCTTTACCGTCAAATCTCCCAGCTCATCATAGCTTTCAACAGATATTTTTATAATTCGCTCAAATCCAATCTGCTCAACCGCTGTAATCTTCCCGCTGCCTATATGCTTTCTTAAAAGCATACAAAACATCGGCGCTGTCATTGGGTTTTTCTTTGTACGCTCCGTAAAATGTATTCTCGGGTGTGCCGAATTTGCAGATATGACAAGTCTGAAATTTTCCTCATATGTTCTTATATGAATAACAATTTCATCATTTTCCGGCTGATGTATTTTATCTATTCTTCCATTTATTATTTTTCCCGACAATTCTTTTGCAATTCCACGCATACATACCGCATCAAGCGCCATTTCCAATGCACCCCATTCCTGTTATTTCAACAATATTATAACATATAGGCATAATATAGTCAATATCCCAAATTTAAAATGTCTCACAGACATTTTCCGTGAGACATTTATCTTATTACTTCTTTATACATATTACGGGCGATGAAATAATTCCCGTTTCTTTCAAAATATAATCGTAGCTCCACCTTGTCGAATACAGTTCATTGTTTTCGACAATAGTCCAAGAATTGGTTGAATTATAATACCCATACCATTTCGTAGGTCCGAACCATGTACTGTAATCGCAGTTATGCAGCGCTCCGAACGTATTAACACGATTTCCGAATAACTTAAACTCAATCGTATGCTTTCCTGCCGATACATTATCTATATTAAGAAGATACGGCTTATACGCTATAATACCCATATCTACACCATCAACAAATACTTTTATTGCAGCGCCTCTGTAGCGGTTTGTACGTATCATAAGCGAGCATTCGGGAGTTTCTATTTCGGTTTTGTAAATCAGATTTCCTCCATAGAACGGCATACCCTGACTTACAATATTTGAAAATCCGATTTTCTTTGACGGCGGTAAAATACGCTTAACGCAGCCTTTTACTTCAACATCGAAATCTCCGAGCAGGAAGAAGTTTTCAATACTCGTTCTCTTTCCTATCGGCGCTTTGATTTCGATTATATTGCTTCCTTTTTTCAAGGTTCCGGCATTATATTTTTTAATGCTTTCATCAACGTAATATCCGCACGGCTTGAGTTCGATTTCACGTCCGTTAAGCATAATATATTCCGCTTCCTCCGCCGCTATGCAAACCGCCGTTTCAAGCTCGCTTTCAAGCTCAAATCTAAGCGTTACATAATGCTCAATAATATCCCTGCCAAGTACCCACGGCTGTGCATCTCCTCCGTCCGCCTTCGGATAGTTTAAAATTTCACGGCATTTATCATCAAGCTTGATAATCTCCTCAGCTTCGCAGTATTCCCCGTCATCTAATTTATACTGCGCAATATCAAGAACACATACGTTATCCTCTTCACGCATATACTCAACATTTTCCTTAAAGTCGATAACCTTTACAATTTCTTTATCGGGCTTTTCTTTCTCAGCCGCTCCCGCTCCGCTTTCAAGCTTTATAAGCAGACTGTCGTTAGGGTAAAGTGTTCTGTAAATATATGTTTTTCCGTTTTTTACCTCATACACAAGCGATACAATATCGCCTTTAACGGTATCGTATAAAGTCGGAATATATTCGCCGTTTATCTCAATCGTGTAATCGGAATCTATCCTTACATCATCTGTTTCTTTATCCTGAACACATCTTGCGATAAACAGCCATTTTACATCACCGTCACTGCGGAGCGCATGAACGTACTCTCTTGCGGTTTCGCCGTATTGGTTACGAATTTTAGCGGTTCTTTCATTATTTAACTTGTCAAGCAGCTGTATTCTGTCAAATCCGCAATGCTCCGAAACATTATATAATTCTTTTACCGAATCACTTTCCTGTGCATCCACATATTTTGGGCATTCGCCTATAAAAATTATTCTTCCGCCGTTTGCCTTGAATTTATTTAAAATATCAAGTGTCGTACCTCTGAGCATTTCACAGCCCGGAACGATGATTGTTCCGTAGCTCATTTCTCCTACATTCAGCTTATCCGAAATTTTTCCGCACTGCTGCGGCAAAAGCGACTCGCTTATGAAATCGAAATCAACCAATCCCGTAAGCATCCAGTTTGTCACATTTTCAAAGTTATCGTCAAGCTTTCTTGACACATCGGAGCTTGTGCTTGCCGGTCCGTAATGAATCCAGCAGCTTTCAATGGGGTGAATCACGCCGACATTCACAATAGGCTTGCCTCTTGTGAGAACCGTGTTTAATCTCGCAAAATGATTTTCAACATACGGATATTCCTTATACCACGGCGACTGATAATTTATTGAAGCAGGATAATCTCTTTTTGCCGAGCCTTTCATTGAAACCCATGACAAATGCGGAACTCTTACGGTTACACCCAAAGCAGCCTGCCAGTCGCCTTGGAATTTATGACCTCTAAAATCAAAATCCCAGTTTGTTACGCCGTACAGTTCCGAAGTCATGGCTTCTCTGCTGAACTGGTGCACCGCCGACTGTGCCTGTTTTGCCGTTGTGAGCTCAACGTCATTACACAGCATATCAATCCCCGGTATTCCGAACGAACGGTATGCTCTCATAGCCTCGCCTATGCAGGCCGTCTGTGACATAAGAGATGCCTCCGCCATCATATGACCCGTAAGATTTATATTATTTTCCTCACACCATTTTCCGCATTGGTCTGCAAAGCTCTTTGTAAATCTTTCACAGATATGGTCATGATAATGATAACGTGCAGCCGAAATTTTACCGTTCGGCAAATCCCAGAATACTTCCGGCAATTTTTCGATTATGTCCTCACCGTACGTTTTTTTATATGTATCCGCAAAATCCGTTGTCCACGGGAACATCGCATCGTCATGTGAATCCGCATATCCCAATCTTATTTTATCCATAAATCTCGGCTCGTCCGTAAAAATTGCGGGTACATTGTCACCGAAACTGTCCCCCACAGCCTTTTTATAGCTTTCATATGTAATTTCTATAAATTTACGCATTGCATCTTCCGAAAGTGTGTCAACATAAGTCTGATTATTGAACCACCCCGATTCCTCCGACGTCTTAACATATGCGTATCTTTTAACTCCCTGCGCTTTATCATCTGCGCTTATCATTTTATAGCTTGCAAGCTTACCGTCCTTGTCAAGCACTATATCAAACACAGCCAGCAGATACGGAAGTCCCTCTCTTGTTCCTGTTTCTTTATCCGTAAATTCAACAGGCGTTTCCGACATCACAAGTATTTTTTGCCTGAATGCCTTTGTTTTTGTTACATATCCTCCTGCACTGCCCGATGACCACCTGTCCTCGTCATACAGCCATGCAAGCATATTTTCTTCCTTAGCCTTATCCCTGCACGCTTTCACCAAATCCATAAATTCATCACTCAGATACTCGGTAGCCATGCCCGACCTTGAGTGCATATGAAATCCTCCGAAGCCCATTTGTTTAAGATACTCAATCTGTCTTAGCAGCATATCCTTTTCAAGCTCGCAGTTCCACGCCCAGAAAGGCGTGCCTCTGTATTCGCTTGTAGGATTTTTGAACAGCTCTGTATCAAGCTCTTTTGTATTGTTCTTTTTATAAAGCATTTTCTTTCCCCCTTATAAATTTTATCGGTAATTAGATTATAACCATATTTCCCGACAAAATCAATAGGATATTTTTATAGAATATAGGGGGATTTTGACTAATTTATATCTCCTATTTCATACATGACCATAGAAAGCACAGCCTCGCCCGCCGTTTCCGTTCTCAGAATACGTCTGCCGAGCGTTACCGTGTTTATTCCGGCGGCTTTTATTTTGTCAATTTCCGCTATGTCAAAGCCTCCTTCGGGACCGATTATATAACCTACCGTTTTTATATCTTTTTTTGAAGTTAAAACCACTTTTAATTTTTGCCGTTCCTCACACTCATACGGAACAAAACATAAATCCATGGTTTTTATACTTTCAATAACATCATCAAGCCCCATAGGCATTTCAACAATCGGTACAACTCCCCTGCCCGACTGTTTCGCCGCTTCATTTGCAATTTTCTGCCAGCGCTCCCGTTTCTTCATTTCAGCTTTTTTATTCTCTAATTTAACAACGCATCTGTCAAGCATAACAGGCACAATTCTCGATATTCCGAGCTCTGTTGTTTTCTGAATTATATAGTCCATTTTCGACGCTTTCGGGATTCCCTGAAAAAGCGTCACTTCAACATTAGGCTCTGATTCACACTTTCTTTTTGACAGAATTTTACATATAATCTCTTTCTGTTCTATATTTTCTATTTGCGCATTATAATCATAGCCCCGTCCGTCACATACGATAATTTCATCTCCGCACTTTAAACGCAGTACCTTTGTTATATGCGACACATCCTCGTTATTTATAATTATCCTGCTGTCGCTTATATTTTCTCTCGCCGTAAAAAACTTAGGCATTTTTGTTCCCTCCGAATAATCTTTCAAAATTGCGATGCGATATTTTCTCCACCTGTTCTTCCGTATAATTCAGACTTAACAGTCTGTCAAAAAGCTTATATGTATCCTGACAGCCGCTTATTTCCTTCGGCAACTCGTCATCAACTCCGTCATAATCAGCGCCTATGCCTATACAGTCCTCGCCGCCCAAGCTCATAAAATGCTCGATATGCTTTACTATACTGTCAATATCGCTGTTATCACCGTCTAAAAATTCATTGTAAAAATTTATACCCATACAGCCGCCGCTTTTTACAATAATTTTAAACTGGTCATCTGTAAGATTTCTTTTATGCGGGCAGATTGCTCTCGAATTTGAATGTGTTGCAATTATCGGCATTTTCATAATTTCCGCAGCGTCATAAAATGACTTATCATTCAGATGCGATACATCGACAAACATATTTATTCTGTTCATTTCGGCAATCACTTTTTTCCCGAACTCGGTCAATCCTCTTGCTTCGTTCTCTTCCAAAACTCCCGACGCAATATGATTTGAATAATTCCATGTAAGAGCCGCAATTCTTACTCCCAGCCTTTTCAGCGTTCTTAAAGCTTTCAGGCTCGTTATCATCTCACCGCCCTCTATGCTTAATATTCCGTTTACATTTTTTGTATAAAACTCATCGGATAATTCAATAAAACGTTCCATTGCCCTGTCTTTATATATCGGGTCAATCCAGCACGCAAAAACCTGCGTATAGCTCTCATACTCATCCATTCTCTTTTTGTCCACATTAAATTCATTTTCATAAAATGAAGCATTTTCATCGCAAAGTCTGCACAATGTATCACAGTGTGCGTCAAAAATCTTATATTTCAATTTAAACTCCCCCTAAAAGGCATTTTCTATATGATTAATATTTGTTATTACAATTTTACTATTGACGCTTTTGTAATAAACCTCTATCACATCAAAACGCATATCAACATCAGTGCGTCCCGTAAAAGCAACCGCCGTTTTTATTATGCGTTCCTGTTTTTGCGGCGTTACATATTCGCACGCCATGCCGTAATCTGTATTTTTTCTTGTTTTTACTTCAGCAAAAATATATCTGCCGTCCTTATCCTGCGCTATTATATCAAGCTCTCCACCCCGTATGCAAAAATTTCTTTTTAATATTTTACAGCCTTTGTTTTCCAAAAGCTCCGCCGCAGCGTCCTCGCCGCAATTTCCTATTTGTCTTGTATTCAATTTCATTCACCCAACAGCTTTTTCAGAAATGTTCGTCTATGTATTTCGCACGGACCGTATTTTAAAATTGCCTCATTATGTGCCGCTGTTCCGTAGCCTTTATGCTTTTCAAATCCGTATTCGGGATATTTTTCGGCAAGCTTTGTTATATATCTGTCTCTGCTTACTTTAGCCAAAATCGACGCCGCCGCAATCGATGCTGATTTTGCGTCGCCTTTCACAACCGTTTCATGAGGAATACTCATACCTTTTATTCTGTTTCCGTCTATAAGAACATAATCCGGCTGTATACTTAATGAATTTACAGCCTTGTTCATTGCCTCAAATGTGGCATTCAGAATATTTATTTCGTCTATGCGTTTTTCGCCGACAGAGGCAATCGAATAAGCTTTCGCTTTTTCAATTATAATTTCAAACAGTTCTTCACGCCGTTTTTCGCTTAATTTTTTTGAGTCGTTCAGTCCCGGTATAACAATGTCCTGCGGCAAAATCACCGCCGCCGCATATACCGCTCCCGCAAGCGGACCTCTGCCCGCCTCGTCAACTCCGCATATTAAATTATATCCCTCTGTTTTTTTCTCTTTCTCAATTATGAGCATGGAATTATATCTTTCCTCTTCTTCAAGCGGTGTTAATTTTCTCGGCATTTTTTCTTCTCCTTAAAATTTTCAAAAAAATATTTTAAAAGTATAGCATATTTTAAAATATTATGCTATAATATAGGTAAATCTTTTATAGGGGGCAAATTTATGTTATATCAAAAAGAAATAGACGACTACGTACTTATTCAGTTTATAATTCTGTTCACTCTCAGTCATGCAGACAAGCCTTTAGCTTATAATCAGCTCATTAATCTCGTTATGGATAACTGTAATATCAATTACAATGATTTTCAGATTGCGCTTGATAACCTTTCCGTAACAAAGCATATAAAAAGCTATATCGAGAGCGGTCATAACCAAATCTTTGAAATCACTCAAAAGGGTTTGGATATTGAAAATTTTTTCCGCACACAAGTTCCGATATATATTAGAGAACCGATAACCGAATCAATAAAGCAATTATTTATCGACGAGCGCCGAAAAAATTCAATACAAAGTAAAATCACGCAAATTGAACCGAACGAATACAATGTTGACTGCCGTTTGCTTGATGATGACAAAACTATACTTATGGATTTATCGTTATTTGCCGGAGCACGTGAAGAAGCAGAAAAGCTTGCCGTCTATTTTAAAGAACATTCCGGCGAAATATACGAAAAAATACTTAAAGCATTCAGCGAGTAACAAGCGGGCTGCCGATAAACGGCAGTCCTTATTTTTCTCCCTTTTTTTCTCTTGTCATAAGTCTGCCTACAGCCTCTCTTGCACTTGCTCCGTTATACAGAATATTATTTGCTTCCTCAACTATCGGCATTTCTACATTATATTTCCTGCTCAATTCATAAGCCGCCGCTGCGGTATTGACGCCCTCGACAACCATATGAACCTCATCAAGAGTTTCTTGCAGACTTTTTCCTTTTCCGAGCAATATTCCGGCACGTCTGTTTCTTGAGTGCATACTTGTACAGGTTACAATTAAATCACCCATTCCGCTTAATCCCATAAACGTTTTTTCTTCCGCACCCATTGCAATGCCCAGCCTTGAAATTTCAGCCAGCCCCCTTGTTATAAGTGCCGCCTTTGTGTTATCTCCGTATCCCAGTCCGTCCGATATTCCGGCACACAGGGCAATAACGTTTTTAAGCGAACCTCCCAGCTCCAAGCCGATTACATCGGTATCTGTATATACTCTGAAAGTTTCGTCCATGAAAATACTTTGTACTTCCGCCGCAAGCTTTTCGTCCTCACTTGCCACAACATTCGTTGTCGGAAGTTTTCTTGAAACCTCTTCCGCATGGGACGGACCGCTCATAACCGCAATTTTTGCCTGCGGTATTTCCATGGCATATACCTCCGATAAGCGCATAAGCGTCTTTTCTTCCAATCCCTTTGATATATTTACAAGCTTTTGCCCGTCCGTTACAAACTGCGATAATTGTTTTGCCGTTGTTCTTGTCGCAGGTGACGGAACAGCCGTCACTATAAGCTCCGCACCGTTTACACATTCGCCCATATCATGAGAGCATATTATATTTTCCGAAAATTTCACTCCCGGTAAAAACTCTTTGTTTTCTCTGTCACGGTTTAATCTGTCCGTCTCTTCCTGAATCCATGACCATAAATATACGTCATATCCTTTACCCGCAAGCAGCAGCGAAACCGCAGTTCCCCAACCGCCTGAGCCTATAACAGCTATTTTCATATTTGTCACCCCTTTGCAGCACCCAATTTATTTTCCGTTCCGTTTAACAGTCTTTTTATGTTCGCATGATGTCTTACAATCAGAAGTCCTCCGATAAGCACGGTGCATATCAGTCTTACCGCACTTATATCACCTGTAATTAGAGCTTTCACAAACTCTATTATTATAAACAGCGCTCCTCCGCAAATAGAACCAAGTGAAACATATCTTGTCAGCGCCATAATCGAAATTGCAATAACCGCAGCAATAAGTCCTACTTTCCAATCCAATACAAGAACCACCCCCAAGCTTGTCGCAACGCCTTTTCCTCCTTTAAATCCGAAATAAATCGGAAAATTGTGACCGAGTATCACAAATAGGCCTGCAAAATATGCAAGAGTAAGGCTGTCCGAAAATTCTTTTACCAGCCACACCGTAACAACGCCTTTGAGAACATCAAGAAGCAATGTCAGCGCACCCATTTTTTTGCCGTATGTGCGCAGCATATTTGTCGCTCCCGCATTACCCGAGCCGCTCTCCCTTATATCCTTTCCCGTTATAAGC
>CAKSGG010000105.1 GCA_934454215.1 uncultured Clostridia bacterium | reverse complement strand
AAGCTTTGAAGATGAAGATACAATTGATGATTATGCAAAAACGGCGGTGTCTGCGTTGGCAGCGTCGGGAATTATAAACGGTATGGATAACGGCTGTTTTAAGCCGCATGATAATGCGACAAGAGCGCAGGCGGCACAGATGATTTATACAATGTTAAGGAGTGAGGGTGTATGAGAAAATTAATTGCGTTTTTATGCGCTTTATCAATTTTAATATCATGTTCGGCCGCTTTTGCGGAAGACGGGGAAGAATCAAAAATGGATAACGCCCTTACCGAAGAAGAGCAGGAGCGCCAACAAAACGACGCATTTGAATTTGAAACCGATGAAGAAGAATCAATATCGGATTTGCTCTCGCATGAGACTGCAAAAGAGAATGTTTATATAAATGACGAAGCAATATCGCTTATGATAAGCCTTGGGGTTTTGAAAGGTGATGATGTGAACAAAAACGTAACAAGAGCGGAGTTTGCTCATGCGCTCTATCTTGTTTCGGGCTATGAATACACATCTTCGTCAGCAGTCGGATTTTTTACAGATATAGGGGTTACAACGCCTTATTATGATGAAATATCGGTGCTTAAAGACAATAATATTATATCAGGCTATGCGGACAGTAAATTCAGGCCCGACAGCTATATAACGGTATATGAGGCGTCAAAAATGCTTGTATGCCTTATGGGTGCGGGCTGGATTGATGCTGTGCGTGACCGTGCAGGTTTCAACTATTACAATACTGCATCAGATAAAAAGCTTTTTAAAGGAATAAATGATTTAAAGCCTGACAATATAACATATAAGCAAATGGCGTATATGCTGTTGAATATGTTTGAATGTGAAACGGAAAAGTACCCCGACAAGGACGCCAAGGGCACTTATATGAATAATGTTCTGCATATATACAAGACGGATGGGATTTTCGTAAATGACAGCCGAACCAATGATAAAGGCTTTTATATAATAGGCAGCAGTCAATTAAAAAAACCGCAGACGGATTATTCCTATATGCTCGGTCAAAGGACGGTTGTCTACTACAGGGACGAGGATAACGAGCAGAGCATACTATCTATGACAGCTCATAAATCACAGCAAATACTGGACTTGCAGGATAATGATATTGAGGGCTATGATAGCCGTGAATATAAATACAAAAAAGACAGCGGAAATGTAAAAAGAGCAAGACTTAAATCTGGTTTCGATATTATCTATAACGGCGTAAAAGTGATTGGGGGTGTAAATACAGAAGCATTTATGAATCCCGATATGGGAACGGTGCGTTTGATAGACAACGACAATGACGGCAAGTATGAGTTTGTAATTATATGGGACTATAAATTGTTTATAGTGGATTCCTACAGCGACTATAATAATATACTAAGCTCGGAAAATAATCAAAAACAGATTGATTTGAGCGAGGACAAAGCTTTTGACATTCTTATGGCAGGAACGGATAATGAACTTTCTTCAAATCAGATTGCATACAACAAGTATATACTTTCGGTTGCAAGGAGTATAAACGATGAATATGTAAAGATATACTTATGCGCCGAAACCGTTTCGGGAGCGGTGACAAATGTAGATACAAGCAATCGGAAAATTAAGCTTGACGGAAAAGAATACGAATACGAAAAATGTATGGATACACCCTCAATTGTGAACGGTGAATTTTATAAAGACCAGTTCGGCAGGCTGATTTATATGCGTGAGGGAACGGATATTCAAAAGAAATATGCCTACATCATAAAAATGTATGATGACAGAAATGTCGATAAATTCATGATGCGCCTATATACTCAGGATAACCAAAAGCTTGATGCGCCTGTTTCCGATAAGGTTACAATTGACGGAAGAAATGTAAAAGGAATTGACAATATTATGATTGCGCTTGACGGTATGACGGGAACAGTCATAAAGTTTATGATAAATTCAAAGCAGGAAATTACATTTATTGATACAAAAAACAATAACTCGGGGAACGAAACAGACGGGCTGAATGTATGCTACGAGGCAACAACAAGAGTTGGTTTCAACGCAACGTGTATGGCTCTTTGCGACTATGATACTGCAATCGGAAAATGCCCGATAAAATTGGAAAGCATTGTATTCTGCGTTATGGAACCGTACAGCGATGATAATATTTGGGTATATAACCTGACAGATTTCAAGAACAAATATGCAACGCATTACGGCACACAGCTTGGAGAAGTGGTGGTATATAACAGCAACCCCGATTCATATGTCGGCGATGTTATGCTTAATAAGCGTGATTGGATGGGTAACAGCTTTACATATTCCACATCGGTTTTAAGGTCGGGTGCGGTAGTTACCGGAATATCTGAGTGCGCTGATGATTTTGGAGAAATAAACGCAAAATTAACGGTTGAGAGAGGCGGAAAAACAGAGGAAGTCTTAATCAGAAAAGAAGCTATGAATTATTCCGATACGGGTATTGTCAATACGGAGGACGTTTCAAAAAATGTATATACCGTTTCAAAAGGAGATATAATCCGCTGGAGACTGGGAACGGACGATATGATTAACGAAACGGGAATAAATGTAATATACGATTGCGACAGGGATAAGTTCTTCTATGAAAACGGAAAAAACTCATATACAAAAGGCACTACCTCCGAAAGCGGACGCTGGAACAGAATGTGGCTTTATAAGCGTGACGGCGAGCATTTAATATCCTACAATGCGGACATGATTTCTCTTGATAATTTTGATGAAACCAATATAGACGCATATAAGGATTACAGATATGTTGATTATATGCGTGATGTTTCAACGTATAAAACCGAAGTCTGGATTTATGACAAAAACAGCAATGTCATAGAAAAGGGAAGTATAGCCGATTTTGATTATTATGTAAATTCGGGTAAGAGCTGCGAAGAGGTTTTAAGCTTTTCAACGATGATGCACAGGTTTTTCCTGATATACAGATAGGGGGCGTATTATGAAAAAGCTAAGAATTTTATTTGCCGTATCTGTTATTTTACTGTTCGTGACGAACGCATACGCACAGGAAAGCTTTTCGGAGAGCCTGAGTAACATCGTAAAAATACCGCAGGGAGCAATAAAAGATATAAGCACAAAAGAAAATTTCAGACAAAGAGCTTCACAAATGGGCGATGAAATGAAAATCGTTCATGATTTTACCCCTGACGGGAAAACAAAAATATTTGTTTCGGCTGACGGAGATAATGCAAAAGGCGACGGCAGTATAGAAAAGCCGTATCGTGATATACAATTTGCCTTAGATAAGTTTTCTGCAATGAGTTATAATGAAAAGCTTGGCGGTGCGGTAATATACATCAGAGAGGGAAATTACAGTATTTCAAAGACGATTGAATTAAACGCACGTCATTCGGGAGCTGATGACGCTCCGCTGTACATAACGAGCTATAATAACGAGAGCGTAAATCTTTCAAGTGCGTCAATGATTCCGTTAAGCGATTTTGAGAAGATAACAGATAATGAACAGCGTTCAAGACTTTATGAAAAGGTCAGAGACAAGGTTCTTGTTTACGATTTAAAAGCGCACGGAATTACCGATTACGGCAGAGTATATTTTGTCGGTGAAAAAACGGGTGAGTATTCCGATTTGTATGAATCTATGACGTACAAGGAGCCGCAGTTGTATGTAGGCGATGAAAAATGCACACTTTCAAGATACCCCAACGGTGAAATGATAAGAGTCGGCGAGGCGATTGATAACGGAAATATGGACGAAACGGGCTGTATAACGAGCGCCTCCGATGACGGAAGAGGATATGAATTTGTTATGCTTGACGATGTTCCGTTTAAATGGAAAAATACGGGCGAAATTGCTTTGAGGGGCTTTTTCAGTTTCGGCTATGCTCCCGAATACGGCAGAGTAAAGCAATTCAATAAAGAAACAAACAGCGTAAGAAGCGTGGGAAAGCTATGGAGATGGCCTATTCGTCAGACAAACGAAACAATGTATTACTTTGCAAACGTGTTTGAAGAGCTTGACGCACCGGGCGAATGGTTTCTTGACAGAGAAGACGGAAAGCTGTATCTGTATCCGCCGTCCGAGGATATGTCAAAGCTTGTGTATTTATCTATAAACGAGAATGATATTTTTGATGTAAATTCATGCAAAAATGTTGTTTTCAACGGTTTAAATATAGAAAATTCACCTGCCTACGGTTTTTCGTTGAATAACAGCGAGCGTATTGTTGTGCAAAACTGCAATCTTAAAGGACTGGCGACGGGCGTTATGATTGATTCGTGCAAATATACGGGTGTAATATCGTCGTATATATCGGGCTTTTCGGCAAGAGGAGTTAAAATGCAGAACAGTAATGAGGAGTTTTGGGATTTTGCGCAGAAAAATATGGATTTGAAACCTTGCCATAACTTTATACAGAATAATTATTTTTGCCAGTCGGACGACGCAACTGCAATTAAAACCATTGAGGTTTCGGGAGTGGGAATTGTCGTATCGCATAATTTATTCCAAAATGGTTATAAAGGTACAATCAGCCCGAGCGGAATGTACGCCGTTACGGAATATAATGAAATTGTTGGCGGCGATAAAAGAGTAAGCGACTTTGCACCGATGTATACGGGCGGCGTATATGCAAGCTATCTTGTAACGAGATATAATTATATACATGATAACAGTATATACGGAAATAAGCTTGGACGAGGCTTGTATTTTGATGAGGGCGGCTCTTGGTTTGAGTGCTACGGCAATCTTCTTGTTGAGCAGGACGAGGGAATTTATTCGCACAGCGGCAAGAACGGAGTGGCATATAACAATGTATTTATAAATTGCCGAAGCAATGTTGTAACGTCGGGAAACCACATAGGTCATTTGTACGATTGGATAAGAAATCAGAATTACGCCTCGACAAGCTTTTGGTCGGGGTGGTTCAGTAATTTAAACCGCAAGGGCTACTATGATTTGTACAGAGCGCCGTATTCGGTGCAGTTCCCCGAGCAGCAGGAGCTGACCGACCATTTCTGGAGGTATCAGCATTGGTTCTATAACGATATGAAAGACAAAATGAGCGACCCGATTCAAGAAGATGAATTATGGCTGCTTACTCCGAGCGAATATTATATTGCTAATAATTTTGCATTGGGAGCGAAGTTTGAAAAAAGCATATCGGAATTATCGCTGCCTACGTCCGAAATTGAAAACAATGTAATGCTTACCGAGGACAGCTTTGTGGACTTCAAGAATAAAGATTACAGAATAACCGATAAAGAGGCGTTAGCGAAAAATCCTGATTTTGTTCAGATTCCTATTGATAAAATCGGCTTGCTGTCAAATACACGGTGGGATAATATACAGCTTGGCAATATTGAAATGCGTCAGCCGCTTAACGGGTATGAAAACAGGGTAAATGCCGCAAAAATATTATTTGACTGGAAACAGGTTGAGTTTGCTGAGGATTATAGAATCGTAATTGCAAAGGATAAGGAATTTGAAAATATTATTTATGAAGAAACGGTTGACACATCAAGCGCTGTTGTAACGCTGAATGAGTTTGACTGCGAGCTGTATTATAAAGTTATAGCCGAATCCAGAAGCAAACAGTTGAATTATGCCGAAAAAGAAAGCGATGTTTTCAGCTTTTGGACGTATTCAAGAGATGAGGCGAATGCTGTGGCAAAAGCCGATAAATCCGCACTTGTTACGGCTTTGGCATCGGCATCAAAATTAGCTGACAGTATTACCGATGACCGTTATCCCGCAGGAACAAAGGAGGATTTGCAGAAATACATTGATAGCGCTCAGATTTACAGAGAAGAAACAAACATTCAGACATATATCGACGAAAAGACGGATGAGGTATATGAAAAAATCTGGGAAGTTCAGAGAAAAGCAAGTATCGGAATTGTGCCTCTTAATACGGATAAATCGAATTGGAAAAAGCTTGATACATCTGCACTTGGAGGTGTAGCGTCACCGGCAACGTTTGAAAATGACAGTTCAGGAGCGCTTATATACAATTCAAAATCCGATTCGGGAGCAAGATTGGGAAGTGTTGATTCGATACCGTTCGGAACACTCGTATCTTTTAGATACAATGCCGAATCCTACGGCGGCTGGCAGCCCTTGGGATTCCAGTATGAAAAGCAGGATATGGGCTTGGGTATGGATTCTTACTATTTTGTAATAAAAGACGATATAGTCGAGCTTCAAAAATACGGAAGATTCCAAAAATATATTATTGCCGAAGCGCCTAATAACAGCGCAATGCCGAAAGGACAATGGAATGATATAGTTATGGGAACAGTTCCGTCAGATGAAGGAACAAGGGTAATTCTTATATCCAACGGAAAAGTAATATTTGATTATCTTGATAAGCATGAGGACGGCAATTACTGTATGGAAAGCTATATTTATGAAGGGCTTAATGAAACAGAAAAAGCAGCCTCATTTGCACCGTATGAGATAACGCTTGATGAAGTGATGAATATATTAAATAATAATCGGGAGGAATAAAATGAGAAAGGTTGTATTATTATCGACTCTTGCACTGTCTTTGACAGTGCAAGGCTTGAATACATTTAATGTTCTTGCATCGAATGAAAATCCGCTTAACATAAATTTCGGGGAACAGCTCAATAAGCAGGAAAACGAGGGTTATAAGGCCTTATCGGGAGATACATACGAACGGTACGAGCAGGCAAAAGCTGAATTGCCGGACGAAGTGCCTGTTATGCAGAAAATTGCCGTTGACGGAGAAAATGTGTTTTATGTTGACGGAAACGGCAGTGACTTAAATGACGGTAAATCGCTGTCAGCGCCGTTTAAAACGCTTGAACGTGCTCTGGAGGCAGTAAAAGCCTTGAGCGATAAGACGAATGGTACAATAATTTACATACGGGGCGGAGAATACTGTATTTCAGAAAAAACAGAAATAACGGCAGAACACTGCAATGATACATCATCATTGTTTATATCGGCGTATAACGGAGAAAAAGTAACGTTTACAACCTCGGGCAGGTTCGGCAATGACAAATTAAAAAAGATTACAGAGTCATCAATAGGCTTTGCAAATTATGCACGTCTTCCGTATGAAACACGGCAAAACGGATATTATGCGGATTATGATGATATCGGTGTAAGCTATATTGCCTCGGATTGCAATATTATGTCCGATGATTCGCAGTTAACATCAGCAAGGTATCCGAATACGGGATATGACGCTGTAAAGGAAGTAGTCAACGGTGGCTACGGAAGTACATCTGTTTGGCAGCCTATGTCAGAGCGTGCGTTTAATTGGGTTGATACGGGTGAAATTCATGTTTACGGAAAATTTGCGTATGAATGGGAATTTTGCGACAGCATTGTTAAAATTGATAAATCGACGCGATATCTTCACGGGACAGGCTCGCTTTCTCATAAGGACGGACCGGTTTCAAAGTATTTAAAAGGTCCGGGGACTTCAATGTATTATTACTATAATATTATGGAGGAACTTGATGTTCCGGGAGAATGGTTTGCCGATAATACCGCAAAAAAATTATACATATATCCTGTATCGGACGAAGCGTCATACAGCATATTCGGCGGCAGCGGAATTTTTGAACTGAAAAATGCCGAAAATGTCGTGATTGACGGAATTACGGTAAACGGTGCAGAAACGGCAGTATATGCCGAAAACTCAAAAAATACGGTTATTCAGAATTGTAATTTTGAGAATATATCAAGGCGTGCGATTGATTTTGTAAATACGGAAAAATGCGGTATTATAAATTCAAAAATAAGCGGCTCTGATTATGATTCGACGCTTATTTCAATTTCAGAACCGATAAGCGAAAGAAATTTACTCTATCCGAGACGTAATTTTATACAAAACAATATTATATTAAACGGTAAAACTGCGGTAAGCGTCGGAAGTATAGGAAATATTGTTTCGCATAATCTTGTTAAAAATACGGCGAACAGTGCGCTGAGCTTTACGGGACCCGAAAATATTATTGAATATAACGAATTTTCGGGAACGCAGAAGCTTGTAAGCGACAGTGGCGGAATGTATACGGGTACAAACTTTTATATAAGGAATAACCATATAAGATATAATTATATTCATGATTCAAAATATACTAAGAAAAACGGACGTGCAGTGTATCTGGACGATTGCGGAGACAGTAATTTTGTGTATGGAAATATAATCAGAAATTATGGATATGGTATATTCATACATGGCGGAGACAGCAATGTTGTTGAAGATAATACGGTGATAGATACATCGTATCCTATCGGAAACGCATCGGATTATGCCATGAACAGTATAAGCGACAACCAAATGCAAAATATGTATTTTACGAATATGGCTGTGTTTGCCAGGTATACTGAAAACGGCTTTGATAAATCGGAAACATGGCAGACAAGATATAATACCGCATTGACCGATAAATATAATCGGGTAACGGAGGCGAAGGCGCTGTTTGCGTCACTGGGAACTGATTCGGAGGCGGCAAAAAAAGTAACAAATGTTACCCGTTATAAGTTTAATCACCCCGAAACCTCATACGAGGATATAAACGGATATGCCGAAGTAAAAAAATGTGTGGACGTGGTTGTTGACAGCGATTGTTGGTATATAAACAACACTGTAATAAATTGCGGAGAGGCGGAATATGCAACAGTCCTTGGCAGAAACAACGTTGAAAACGGAAACAGAAGTCTTACGGAAGATGCAGATGAATATATTTATGATAATATTTCTTATTTTGACAGCATAGGCGTAACGGACGTTGCCGTAAAAGCAAATAAACCTATAATTCATCTGAAAAACAATACCGTCATTAATCCAAGCGGTTTCAGCGGCTTTTCATGGGACAAATCCGAATCGGCAAGCTGTTATAAGGTACAGATAGCGACAGATAATTCGTTTGATAATATCGTTGTTGATTACACAACCGACAGCAATGAAATAAGCTTATACAGCTATAAATGCGCATCTGCCGATTCTGAGGTTGAGAGAATTAAGGAATATACATACAGTGATTCGGTAACGGGTGAAAATGATTTTGTTACCGATAAACAATATTATGCTAAAGTTATTGCCATAAATAATGACAGCTCCTTGAACAGCGGAGAAATTGAATCAGATATTTGCACGTTTGCTTTATCCGAGAATAACGTACCTGACAGCGAATGGGGAATTATTCGGGGCAATGTGAACGGTTATATTCAGATTGAGGGAAGTATACCGAAAGAGAAAACAAATAAAAAAGTCAGTATAATGATATATGATAACTCTGTCGGCAAAGCAGAACTTGAAAAAAATCCGTCGGCAATAAAACAGCTTGCGCAAACCGAAGCGGACAAGGACGGGAATTTTTCATATAAGTTTAAAATTGACGACTGTGATTTGTCGTCATTGAATACTGCGGTTAAGGTGGGTGACGACGAACTGGCGGAAAGCTCATTTACACAAAGTGTCAGAAACTTTACGGAGTTTAGTCTTGATGTTTCAAAAAACAAAGATGTAAGCGGTGCGGATATAGTTACGGCAATATCAAGAGTGAATAATAAGTTTAATTCAATAGGCGAGTACTCGGTTATTATCGCAGAATATGCGGAAGATAATACCTTGAAAGGCTGTAAATATGATAAATTTACCGCAAATGACGTGAACGAAGAAACTACAAAATATGAAGTAAAGGCAAATACGGCGCTGATTAGAGTATATGCGTGGTCAGACATGATACCGCTCATAAACCGGTGATGATACCTGCCGGCGTTTTCCTTAAATTCTAAATATGCAAGCTTGACAATTCTTGAAATATATGTTATAATATGTGACACAGGTTTGTAGAAGGATATATGGAGGTGTCGAAATGAAATCGTTAGGTATTGTAAGAAAAGTAGATGAATTGGGAAGAATAGTTCTTCCTATAGAGCTTAGGAGAAAGTTTGACATTGATGTGAGAGATTCACTCGAAATTTACACTGAGGATGATAAAATCATTTTGAAAAAGTATGAGCCGTCATGTGTATTTTGCGGAAATTCGGACAACGTTATAAATTATAACGGTAAAAATATATGTCCCGATTGTATTACAAAATTAAATGATATGCTTAAATAAATAAGTTTTTAAGAACTGCGGTCAAATATAATATTTGCCGCAGCTCTTTTTTTTCACCGATAAAAATTATTTATTAAAAAAATGTAAATAATCAATATATTTGTTGCAAATATTAAATTAACATGGTAGAATATATGTAATACATCGGAGAAACGCCGTAAGCAGCGGCAGGAGGGAGTATAACAGATGAATGACGATAAGAAAAAAAATGATAATCAATCGCCTTTAAAAAATCCTATGTTTATTTTTCTCATAATAGCAATTATGGGAACGTTTATTTTCAATATGGCAATGACATCTTATACGGCACGGAAACAGGAGGAAATTTCATACGATAAATTTTTGACAATGGTACGTGAGGATAAAATCGATGAAGTAATGATAAAAGCCGACCAGCTTATTATTTACGAAAAGCCCGAGAAAAAAGCTCAGAAAACAACAGATGATACAAGTGATTTGCTGAAACTGTTCGGTATTGATGCGGATAAAAAAAGTGATATTACCGATGCCCGTCATGTGTATTTTACGGGGTATCTGCCCGATGACAGGCTGTATGAATTGCTTGATGAGCACGGAGTGAAATATTATACACCGATAGCATATAACAATCCTGTTCTTGATTTCTTTTTGGCATGGATTTTTCCTCCGCTTATTATATGTCTGCTGTTTTTCTTTCTTACTCGTTCGCTTTCAAAACGAATGGGCGGAGGCGGAATTATGGGAATCGGTCAGTCAAATGCCAAAATGTATAATATGGAAAATAAGACGGGTATAACATTTAACGATGTTGCCGGTCAGGAGGAAGCAAAAGAATCTCTTAATGAAATTGTAGACTTTCTGCATAACCCGACAAAATATACTGCAATCGGAGCAAAACAGCCGAAGGGTGCACTTCTTGTAGGACCTCCGGGAACGGGTAAAACTTTGCTTGCAAAGGCAGTTGCGGGAGAAGCAAACGTACCGTTTTTCTCACTTTCGGGTTCGGAATTTGTTGAAATGTTTGTGGGCGTCGGTGCGTCAAGAGTCCGTGATTTGTTTAAACAGGCAAATCAAAAAGCGCCTTGTATTATATTTATAGATGAAATTGACGCAATAGGCAAATCGAGAGACAATCAAATAAATTCAAATGATGAGCGTGAGCAGACGTTAAATCAGCTGCTGTCTGAAATGGATGGGTTTGATTCGTCAAAAGGACTTGTGATTCTTGCGGCAACAAACCGTCCCGAAATTCTTGACAAAGCGTTGCTCAGACCCGGACGTTTTGACAGGCGTATTATAGTTGAAAAGCCCGATTTAAAGGGTCGTGAGGATATATTAAAGGTTCATATTAAAAATGTAAAAACAGACCCGATGATTGATTTGCATAAAATGGCGCTTGCAACGAGCGGTGCGGTCGGAGCTGATTTGGCA
>CAKSGG010000104.1 GCA_934454215.1 uncultured Clostridia bacterium | reverse complement strand
TTGTTACACAGCCCGTATGGGGATATTTTTGGAATGATATGCCCGATAAATTCAAAAAGAACTTTGAAAAAAAGCTTGACAGGACAGCAGTCAGGGTTTTAAAATATTCAAAAAATTTAAAACCGTCGCTGAAAGTAAAATGTCTTTATGAAATGTTTAAGTCGCTGCATTTGAAAGATAAAATGTGGAAAATTGATAACGAGTACTGGAAAGAGCATAAGGGGATATGAGCACGCATAGGATATACAAATGAGGTGTTATGTGAAAGCTTTTTTTACGTCAGCCTCAGTCAGAATTGAATTGCTCTTGCGGAATGGAGATTATTATGAATTATGCGTGGTGTTTTATGTTTTTACTTTCGTTTGTGTGTGCGGCTGCAAACGGCAGAATGGCGGAAACCGTTGAGGCAATGCTCAGCGGTGCGGGAGAAAGTATTTTTACATTATTGTCTTTTGCGGGAATTATGTGCTTTTGGACGGGAATTTTGAAAATAGGCGAGGATTGCGGAGTTTTAAAGCTTGCCGAAAAGCTGTTTTCACCGCTGATAAAGAGGCTTTTTCCAAATACATCGCAGCAGGCTCGGACGTTTATGACAGTAAATCTGAGCGCAAATCTTCTCGGAATGGGCAATGCCGCAACTCCTATGGGGCTAAAGGCAATGGAAACACTTGATAGTGAGAATGATATTCCCGATAAGCTGCCGTACTCCATGGCAATGTTTACGGTTTTTAATACCGCCTCAATAACGATTTTTCCCGCTACGGTAATTGCACTCAGGACGGCGGCAGGCTCGTCAGCACCGTATGACATAATTGTACCGATATGGATTGCGTCCTTTGCGGCACTGATTACGGGCGTTATTCTTGTGAAAATATTTTTCGGAAACAATATTTGTGAAAATAATATCAATACTTGATTTTTCAGGCATATTGTGGTATAATATACAAGTAATATTATTAAAAGATGGGCGTTGTGAAACGTCGTGAAAGGAATGATTACGATGAAAGATATTTTAAAGGATTTCAGCCTTGAAGGCAAGGTTGCTCTGATTACGGGCGCTTCATACGGAATAGGCTATGCTATTGCGTCGGCGTATGCTGCGGCAGGAGCAAAGATTGTTTTCTGCGATATTAAGCAGGAATTTGTTGATAAGGGGCTTGCTTCATATGCAAACGACGGAATTGAAGTAAAAGGCTATGTATGTGACGTAACGAACGAAGATATGGTTCGTGAAATGGTTGCAAAAATAGAAGAAGAGGTAGGCGTTATTGATATTCTTGTAAATAATGCGGGAATAATTAAAAGAATACCGATGTGCGACATGACGGCAGATGAATTCAGACAGGTTATTGATGTTGATTTGAACGCTCCGTTTATCGTATCGAAGGCTGTTATTCCTTCAATGATAAAGAAAGGTCACGGCAAAATTATAAACATATGCTCAATGATGTCAGAGCTGGGCAGAGAGACTGTTTCGGCATATGCTGCCGCAAAGGGCGGTTTGAAGATGCTTACGAGAAATATATGCTCAGAGTACGGCGAAGCAAATATCCAGTGTAACGGTATAGGCCCGGGATACATAGCAACTCCGCAGACTGCACCTTTGAGAGAAAGACAGGCTGACGGTTCGCGTCATCCGTTTGACCAGTTTATAATCGCAAAAACACCGGCGGCAAGATGGGGAACTACCGAGGATTTAATGGGACCTGCCGTATTCCTTGCGTCGGACGCTTCAAATTTTGTAAACGGTCACGTATTGTATGTTGACGGCGGTATTTTGGCTTATATAGGAAAACAGCCGTAATTAAATTAAATAATTCGGGAGCGGCGGTGTTAAACTGTGCTCCTGTTTTTACGTTTACAGAAAGTTAATACAAAAGTTACTGAAATTTCACCCATATATTTAAAAAGTATGATACAATACAATTAAAGGATAACTTGAAAGGAAAAATTTATATGAATGTTGCATACTTTTTAATGCCGAAATGCGAAACAGCTTTTTTGTATGATGATTATTCGTTTCGGCAGGGACTGGAAAAAATGAAATTTCACGGATATACTGCAATCCCAGTTATAAACAGAGAGGGAAAATACATAGGTACAATATCCGAGGGCGATTTTTTGTGGCTTTTGGTAAACGGTGAATATAACGATATAGAAAATGTTTCTGTAAAAGACTTAGAGAATATAAAAATAAAAGATGTTGTAACAATGCGTAAGTATCGTGCAGTTTCGGCTACTGCCGAGGTGGAGCAGTTGTTCGGAATGGCGCTTGTGCAGAACTTTATTCCCGTGGTTGATGACAGAGAATTGTTTGTCGGAATAGTTACAAGACAAAGAATAATAAGACATTTATGTGAACAGGAAAATTCGGAAGCGGTATTCGGTGCTGCGGAGAATAAGGATAAATTAAAAGAGGTGTAAACAACTATGTGGTTTGTGTTTGCGCTGCTTTCATCGGTGTTTGCGGCACTTACATCAATATTTGCAAAAATCGGCATAGACGGGATAAACTCAAATCTTGCCACAGCAATAAGAACGACGGTTGTTCTTGTTATGGTGTGGCTGATGGTGTTCTTAACGGGGGGAAAGGGCGGAATTTCCGAAATAAGCCGCAGAGGTTGGATATTTTTGATTTTATCGGGATTGGCAACGGGAGCGTCATGGCTCTGCTATTACAAGGCTCTGCAAATCGGCGATGTATCAAAGGTTGTTCCTATAGACAAGCTGAGCGTTGTAATTACGATACTGATGGCGTTTATATTTTTGCATGAACAGTTTACCGTAAAGGCTTTGATAGGAGCGGTATTAATAACGGTCGGTGCCGTTGTAATGGCAATTTAAGCTTAATAACCGAAAGAACATGAATACAGCCCAATCGTATCGGGAGTAAGTGTTTCGCATACGCCTGTTACGGTTTTGGGTACTGAAAGATGAGTGTCAATATTTTTGACCTCATCTTTATATTTTGTATCAAAAAACATATACGCTTTCATTTTACCGTTTGTAAACATAATATAAGGCAAATCACCGGATACGCCTGTTTCGGATATAATGTCATTGAATGTGTATATGTTATGTATGTATTCTTTGAGCGCTTTTTCTTTGTCTGCGTTATAATCCTTAATCATGTACCACCATTTACGCTGTTCGGAAATTTGAATATTTAATGCGTCATTGGAAAAACCGGCGGCCATATCAGGCGGATTAAAGGAAACAGCAATATTATCAAAATCGTTTTTTATATTATCGGGTATGTATATGTCGTTATTAAAATCCTGTATATTTTTTGAAGTATAATAATATGCAGTATCATCGTTGTTTTGAAAATTATGCGAACTGCCGCCGCGGCGCATCATGCTTCTGAATTCTTTCATTTCCTGGTTATGTGCGTCTTTTACCGAATATGACGGTGAGAGATTATACACACCGATTCCGACGGCAATTGCGATTCCCGATATTCCGATTATTAACCCTTTTTTCATAAAAATCCCCATTCCGATATTTTTATTATATGATTAATGTTACCATGAAAATTCCTAAAAGTCAAGTGTAATCATGTTTAATTTATAATTGAAAATACTTGACATTTCGGCTGAAATATTATATAATTTATATAATACGTCAAATTATGGGAAAGGTTGTTTTTCGGTGAATTTTAAGGAATATGTAACAGATAATATAGCAAAGCTGACGGGATTGGACATCAATGATGTAAGAAATGCGATTGAAACACCGCCCGATGAAAAGATGGGTGATTTGGCATTTCCGTGTTTTCCGCTGGCAAAGGTTTTAAGAAAAGCTCCGCCGCTTATCGCAAACGAGCTTTCGGAAAAATTTCCTAAGGGCGGAGTGGTAGCAAAGGTTGAGACGGCAGGAGGCTATTTGAATTTCTTTTTTGACAGAGCCGCATATGTTTCGGACGTTATCTCAAATATACAAAAAATCGGAGTCGACTGGGGAAAGTCGGATTTAGGACAGGGCAGAACGGTGCTTGTCGAATATTCTTCGCCCAATATTGCGAAGCCGTTTCATATAGGGCATTTGTTTTCCACGGCTGTCGGTAATTCGCTTGCAAGAATTTATAAATATTTAGGCTATAATGTGCAGTCATTAAATCATTTGGGCGACTGGGGGACACAGTTCGGAAAGCTGATTTGTGCATATAAGCGCTGGGGCGAACGTGAGGTTATAGAGAAAGACCCGATTAATGAGCTGCTTAAAATTTATGTAAAATTTCATGAAGAGGCTGAAAAAGACCCGTCACTGGACGATGAGGCAAGAAACTATTTTAAAAAGCTTGAAGACAATGATGAGGAAACAACAGCTCTGTGGAAATATTTCAGAGATATAAGCCTTGTTGAATTTAAGCGTGTATATGATATGCTTGGCGTGAAATTTGATTCATACAACGGAGAGGCTTTTTATTCCGATAAAATGGATGAGGTAGTTGAAATCCTGCGTGAAAAGAAATTGCTTACAGAGAGCGACGGCGCACAGGTGGTTGATTTGTCAGAGCTTAATATACCGCCGTGCATTATATTAAAGTCGGACGGTGCGACGATTTATGCAACAAGAGATATTGCGGCTGCATTGTACCGTCACAGGACATATGATTTTTACAAGAATATTTATGTTGTAGGAACACCGCAGGCACTGCATTTCAAGCAGATTTTTGCGGTTATGAAAAAAGCAGGCTGGGATTGGAGCAGCGGCTGCGAGCACGTTAATTTCGGATTGGTTAAGCTGCCGGGCAAAAATATGTCAACACGTCACGGTGATGTTGTATTTCTTGAGGACGTGCTTAACGAATCCATAGAAAAAACGAAAGCAATTATAAAAGAGAATAACCCCGATATGGAGGATATAGACGATAAGGCAAAAAAGATTGGAATAGGTGCTGTTTTATACACATTTCTTAAAAATACGAGAGAAAAGGATATTATTTTTTCATGGGAGTCAATGCTTGATTTTGAGGGAGAGTCTGCTCCTTATTGCCAGTACAGCTATGCAAGAGGCAGAAGTATTCTGCGGCGTGCGGAGAATGTTGATTATTCCGATGCTGATATGTCAAATGCTGTATCTGATGAAGAGTATGCACTTATTAAGCAGCTTAATAGTTTCGGGGATGCGGTTAAGGATGCGGCAGATAAAAACGAACCGTTCTATGTGAACAGATATGTGACAAATCTTGCAAAAGCATTTAATAAATTTTATAACACTAACCCGATTATGAAAAACGATGTTGAACCGGAGATTCAAAAGGCAAGACTTGCTATAGTTGATGCAGTATGTACGGTAATAAAATCGGGCTTGTATTTGCTGGGGATAGATACTGTTGAAAGTATGTAACAGAATGAAATTTTTTGCCGCTGCGATTGTAATGATTTGGATAATCAGTGCGGGTATCTGCATTAAAATGGTTATCGTTCCAAAGAATAACGACACCGTAAAAATTATGTCAGACGGTAAAACCGTATATGAATTTAATTTGAAAGAGCATAACGGGGAGACTATTGATATTCCGTCTTCGGACGGCGGGAAAAATACGGTTGAAATAAAAGACGGAACTGTATTTATTGCAGAAGCAACCTGTCCCGACAAGCTTTGTATAAAGCAGGGAAAGCGAGGCGAGGGCTGTATGAATGCCGCACCGATTGTATGCTTACCCAATAAACTGTATATATCTGTCGGCGGCGGAAATTAATTAAGGAGGAAGTTTGGTAATGAGCGGTAATATTCATGGAGGACATCGTGAACGGGTTCGCAAAAGATTTGACGCTGTTGGCTTTGAAGGCTGGTCGGAACATGAAATTCTTGAGTTTTTGCTGTTTAATATATATCGTCAGCGTGATACAAATGAAATTGCACATATGCTGATTGACAGATTCGGAACACTCAGTAATGTGTTTGCTGCTACGCAGGTAGCTTTGACTTCGGTTGACGGAGTAGGTGAGCAAACAGCATACTTTTTGAGAAGTGTAGGCGCAACATTTAATTATATAAACTATACTAATAAGAGCAGTATAAGGCTTAATGAAAATACACTGCCGAAGTTTTTGGAGGGCTTGTTTATAAATGAGCGTAACGAATGTTTATATATTATACTTTTGGATTCGCTTAAAAGAATTATAAAAAAGCAAAAACTGTTTGAGGGGAGCTTTGACCATATAGATGTAGATACAAAGAAAATATTTACAGAGGCTTTGCAAAATAAGGCTGAATTCGTAGTTGCGGCACATAATCATCCGCACGGTACACTCAAACCGTCAGCGGCAGATATTCAGATGACGCAATTTCTTGATGATAGTTTGCTGCTCGTAGATTCAAAATTACTTGAACATTATGTAGTATGCGGAGATAAATACATAGGTATATTGGATTATATCAAAAAACATGGCATAAAACGTTAAAAAGGTCGGAATATCCGACCTTTTATGTTAGTTGTAAGCAGTAATCTCTTAAAACAGCACTTAACTCTTTTTCACTATACTCCGAGAATTGATATATCATTGCTGTCGCAAAGAGACGACAAGCCGTATATCATAAAGATTTCACCGTAATTATTCTCTTTTACCAAATCGCCAACCGAATTAAAGTAGTATCTTAAATCCACCATGTCAATTGTTTTATAGTGCTGGGCAAGAAACGGTACAAGCGCATGAGCATATGAATCCTTTAATATAAGAATGTTTCCGCCCTCTGCGTCAGGATTGGTAATGCGCTCAAACGGCTGATTGCCGTTCAAGAAAACGGGATATTTGTCAAGCTTGTTCAAATGTTCATCAAACCAAAGTGAATTGTAGGTTGTTCCGTCTATTTCAACAGAAGTGTTCGACGGATAACGCCACACCTCGAAATCTTCGCCGCTTTCGCTCCATAGTGCGCTTTTTGAGTACGATGTTCCGTAAAAACCGCTGTATGTTTCGATAGAGTAATCTTTATATGGGGTTAAGCCGTGTTCCTCGCAGAAAGCTTCATATGCCAAAAATGCACCGTAAGCAGTGTAATGATGGTCTGTTTTAAAATAAATCTGACCGCTGTCTTTGGACCCGCTGTCTTTGGACGATTCGTATTTTGAAAGTATATCGACCCAGCGTATTTCGCTTTCAGTTTCCTTATTAATAGAGCTTAGTATTTTGTCATCATTATATTCTTCATGAACTGTAGGTAATTTATCCGACATAACAAATCCGCTTGACGGTATCAAAATCATAGTGGACATTATTTTTGTATCAGCCGCAAAATTTTTGAGTGCCGTAATGTTTTCTTGCAGTGCATTGCCGGCTTTTGAAGGCTTTGTAAACAAATAACCGTCCTTGCCCTTATATATACCGTTTTCACCGTTTCTTCCGGTATATAGCAGGTAGTATGAATTTAATGCGGTAAAATTTCTGCGGAAAGGAAAATGGTCGTTAAGATAACTTTCAAACGCTGTTTCAAATTTCCCGTTGAGTACGGCTTCTGCTGAAAATGACGGAGCTTTGGCAAGCTCACGCTTTTCATTTTCCGAAAATGTTTCTTTTGGCATTACGGTAAACAATATACCGAATGCAAATATAAATATGCAGAAGACAAGATTTAAAATTTTATCCTGTAATTTCATAATAGTTACCTCTAAAATCTGAAATATAGAAACGGATTATAACTCTGGCTTACAAGAGATGCGGTACAAATAAGCAAAATTACAACGCAGAGTATTATTTCCACCGTATTATATAACGGTTTGGTTTTAACTTTATCGTACAAAAGTTTCATAATCGGAGTACTGCCGATTATACCTGCAATAAGCAGCGGCAGAAATGATATTGTTATGCTTAGTGCGTCATGGCTTATAATGCCGTTATTCAGCGAGAACATATTTTTAACATAGGCGGTAAGCTCGGAAAAGTTTTCAAAGTAGAACAAAACCCAGCTTAATAAAATAATTATAACCGAATATATATGCCCGACAAATGACGGCAGTTTTTTAAGATATTTTCCGTATATAAATTTCTCTGCAATAAGTATCACAAAGAAAAAGATTCCCCATAAAATAAAATTAGTGTTAGCGCCGTGCCAAAACCCCGTAAGTGCCCAAACGACAAATAAATTAAAAATATGGCGTGAGGTTTTGCAGCGGTTTCCGCCGAGAGGAATGTATACATAATCTCTGAACCATGTGCTTAATGATATATGCCATCTCCTCCAAAATTCGGTAATGCTTTTGGATATATAAGGATAGTTGAAATTTTCTATAAATTCAAATCCAAACATTCTGCCAAGTCCTATTGCCATATCCGAATATGCGCTGAAATCAAAATATATTTGCAGAGCATAGCCGATAATTCCAAACCATGCACATAAAACTCCTCCGTTATCGGTCAAAGGACGCATCATATCCCAATACATTCCGGCTTGATTTGCGATAAGAACCTTTTTTGCAAGTCCTACGATAAAACGTCTCACACCTGCTGCGAATTGAGTGCCGTTTTCACGTCGGTGGTAAAGCTGATATGCAATATCGCAGTAGCGGACAATAGGACCTGCGATAAGCTGCGGGAAAAATGATACATATGTGCCGAAGTTTACAAGGCTCTTCTGAGCCTTTGTATCGCCTCTGTATACGTCTATTGTGTACGACATCGCTTGAAATGTATAGAATGATATACCGATAGGCAATGCTATATTTGTTTTCGGCAGAAACGATAAAAACGGGAGCTGCCGCAGCAATCCCGTAAGAAAGTTTGTATATTTAAAAATACCGAGAAGTCCGAGACTGATAATTACGGACAAAGCAACAAACGCCTTTGCATGGCGCTCGTTGCTTCGGTATTTTTCGATAAATATGCCGCATATGTAATTCACGGTTATTGAAATGAGCATAATTACAATAAATACAGGCTCACCCCAACCATAAAATATAAGATTTACGAGCAATAAAAAGAAGTTTCTGGCTTTTACGGGTATTATATAGTAACACAGTAAAACCAACGGCAGGTACAAAAACAAGAATATAAGACTCGAAAAGTACATTTACAGCTACTCCTTATTTAATAAGCGAATCAACAACACTTTTTGCTGATGTTCCGTCGGTAGATACAACATAAATAACATAGTCGCCGACCTTTTCAACAACAGCATTGTCAAGCTTTGTAACCTCGTTTGGGGCATATGATTCATATGTAGCTTTTTGATTGGCTATGTGTGTATTTATAGCTGTTTCGACATTATCGGGATTTGTTGCTTTAATTACCGCAAATTCGTCCACTACGGCATTTGTGCTTGTGTATGCGGTGCAGCTTTCAACGTCATCTGCGTTAAGCCCGAGTCTTTTAAGTGAAATTTTATCGGAGGTTTGGTTTAACTGTTCGGCAAACTGAACTCCATTTAAAATTCCCTGTGAAACGGCGTCGGCATCAATATTTTTTGAGCCGCAGCCTGTCATTAATGATGTGCTTAATGCTAATACTGCAAAAGCAGTTAAAATCTTTTTCATAATAATCTCCATTCCGCCGCCCTGCATCAGCATAAATAGTAATGAGAATCTCTTATCGGCAGGGAAAAGAATGATAAGAAATTATTACGCCCATGTGCGTTTCCAAGCAAAGCGGGAAAATTTCGCACGGGCAGTCAAATCCTGCCGGAGGCTAACGTGAAAGTTTCTTTCACGTTAATTTCCTCCATAAATAATTAACCGTTATTTTGTGTATATACAAGGCATTTAATATAATAGTCTTTATCAAAATGTATACCGTCCGTTGCTGCGCCGGCGGGAAGAAATCCGTCTTTGTCTGCCAATGCGGTATAAAGGTCTACATATTTAACGCCGTTTGATTTTGCAACTTCCTGAATTATTTTGTTAAATCTTAAAATTGCATCGATTGTAACGCCTTCTTTTTGTTCGCTGTCCGCTTGTTTGGTAATCGGTGTTACGGCAAACAGATATATCTCTGCGGACGGCTGATAGCGTTTTGCTTTTTTTATAAGCGTTGAATAATCGGTTTTAAACGTGTCAACGCTCGGCCAGTTCAATTCGTTTTCGCCGAACATCATAAATATCTTTTTATATTTTTTGCTGTTGTTTAATTCATCAATTACGGGAATGTTGCTGTTATCCATTGCAAGCTTTGAAGCGTCGGAAACGTTCAGCCCTATTCTTGCAAAATAATCCGCATCATTAACGAGCTCATATATCTCCATGCTTTCTATAACTGAGTTACCGACAAAGCATGACGAATCGAAAAATGACTGGCTTATGTCCGCTTCCGTAACATTTCCAACCGGTCCGGGTGATGATGCAGGTGCTGCGGTAACAGCGGGAACAACAGTAACAACAGGCGAATTATTTTTTTTGCTGCCCGAACAGCCTTTTATTCCGGCTATGATTAAAATAATAATCAAAACCAATATGATAACTGCACACGCACGGCGCATCATAACTTGTCTGCGTCTTTTTTTGCCGCTCTTCCGTTTTACGTCACGGACTTTTTTTCTGCCGGCAGCATTCATAAATACAACCCCCCAAAATCTTTTGAATCATCTTTTATAATACCACTTTTCTTACGTACAGTCAAGAAGTTTTAATATTTGTCAAAAAAATGTAATATATTATATTTTTTGTCATAAAATAACTTCTGCCGCCTCTTTAACCGAACAGATTATCTGTTCGCCGGTTTCAAGATTTTTTAATGCGAGTTTGTTATCCGCAATTTCGTTGTCGCCGATAATTATGGCGTAAGGTACATTGATTTTATTGGCATAATTCATTTTTTTCTTCAGCTTTTTATCTTCAAAATATGTCTGAACCTTTATTCCGTTTTGTCGAAGCTCTGTCATGACCTTTATACAGTATTCGATATTTTCGGTCATCGGAATTATTAGTGCGTCAATAGGGGAGGCTTTGTCAAAATCAAAAAATCCCGTTTCTTTCAGCACGCTGAACAGCCTTGTCGCACCGATTGAAATTCCGACTCCCGGCAATTTTCTGTCCGTGTAAAATTCGGCAAGATTATCATATCTTCCGCCGGAGCAGACACTCCCAAATTCGGGGTGGTCGGTGATTACGGTTTCATAAACCGTTCCTGTATAGTAGTCAAGACCTCTTGCGATTGAAAAATCAATTATAAAATTATCTTCGGGCACACCGAACAGGCGAATCATATCGGATACCTGTCTGAGTTCATTAAGACCTGCGTCAAATGTTTCATTTTTGCCGAAGTATTGATTTGCCGCATCAAGCTTTTCGGAGTTTGTACCATTTGTGTTCACAAAAGATAAAATATCTTTTGCGGTTTCGTTATCAACGCCGAAATCCGCAAGCTCCGCAATAACCTTTTCTTCGCCGATTTTTTCAAGCTTATCTATTGTTCTTAAAATATCCTCAACCTTGTCGGACATATTTTTAATTTCAAAAAATCCCGTAAGAAGTTTTCGGTTGTTTATTCTGATTTTGAAATTGTCTATTCCCAAGGCTTTAAAAATATCATAAATAATGCTCGGAATTTCCGCATCGTGAA
>CAKSGG010000103.1 GCA_934454215.1 uncultured Clostridia bacterium | reverse complement strand
GGGCAAGACCGCTATATTGACTGTGCGGATACAGATCCCGGCAGCGGAAAATATCTTAAAGATACCGGTGGTAATGGTTTTATACGCTGCAGTCTTGGCGAAGCGTTTAGTGATGGTTCCTATGTGATTGACTACAAGGTCAAGTCAAGTGCAACATCTGCAATCTACTTAACCGGCACGGCAACTGACGACAATAATACATATGATGAAGTATTATTCAAAGACTTGGGAACGGCAAATGAATGGTCACATTTTAGAGTTAATCTGGACTATACAACCGGCACAGAATATGATAATATTCACGCTGTTTTGTATAATGCAGATACAAATGAAAAGCTTAATGAGGTAAATACTACTACCAGAATCAAGGTGTGGAATAATGAAACACAGAAGAATGATATACATGATTTGAAAAACATAACGTATGTATCCTTTTTTAGTAACTGGAGCAACAGTACAACCACTTGTATCGATGATGTAATTGTTTATAAAACAAATGAAAAATCTTACGGATATTTCAGCTGTGAAAGCTTTTCATCGATTGATAATGCGTGGAATGCAGGAAACACAAACAATATGTGGCTTGTCACTGACGAAGGAAGAACTGCATTGGCTGGAAATGGATGGAGTGCTCCGCGTTTTACTCTCGATAAAAGCATTCCGCTTGGCGAGAGCTTTGTAATTTCATTTGGATTTAAAGTAGCAGAAAGCAAGGATATACATGTTGAGGTTGGTAATAAAGCAACGAATAAAAACAGTTATTTAGGGATATTATCCGAATATTCGGGTGAGGCAAATACATGGCACGAATATAAAATTGCTGTTGACGGAAAGGGTCAGGCAAAATTATATGTAGATGGCACATATAAAGAGGGGTATAACAAAAGTGTTAGTACCGATGATATCGATTATGTAAAGTTTAACAGTGCAAGCGGAACAACTATTTGGATTGATGATGTAAGCATATATCGCAGCTATGATGCAGATGCGGTATCATCCATACGATACAACGGAAAGGAAACTATTGAAGAGCTTAATGGCAGCCCGGTAAATGTGGTCAATGTTGGCTTTGAGTGCTTCTTGGATGTAGTTCCGTTTGTAAATCTTGAGAAAAAGGTTAACAACGAATGGGTAAATGTTGATTGCACAACAACGCTCGGTGACGACAAAAAGACATTGAATATAACCGCTGATTATGAAGAAACAACAAATTACAAAATCACAATAGACACAGGTTTGGAAAAGTCATATGTGAATGAATTTACAACAGGTAAGTACTCTAACGAAAAAATCATTGTATCACATAATTGTGATACAACAGACGGTGTTCTCGAATTTGATAATGTTATCGGAAACTTAAAGATAGAAACTGATGACGGAAGAACGTATTTGACAAAGGCAAATCAGTATGGAAGGCCAATGTTCCTGATTGATCCTGCATTAACTACGGAAAGAGCAGTCGTTGAATTTGATTTTAAAGGAGCAACAAACTTTGGATTGTTGCTTTCTAACGGTGTGCTGAAAACAGCAGATCAAATTGTAAGCTATACGGTGAACCCGGCGGCACTCGGAATGACGGAAGGCTGGCATCGGTATTCGTTTGTGATTGATAAGACAGCGAAAACAATGGCATTATTCATAGATGATAGCTTTAAACAAAACATAACTGAATTGAATAAACAAACTGTATGGGAAACAAGCAAGTGGTTTGAAACCAAGTCGACAGACGTAGCACTTGATTCAATTTCGCAGATTACTCATATCACATTTGATCAAACTACTGATACTGATATGAAACTCGACAACATTAAAATCAGCACTCCGTATTCGGCGGCATACACATTAAATGATACCGAAGGAAATGCCGTTGAGATTGATAACAATAATAAGCAGATTGGCAGTGTGAAAATAGAACTTAACAGCACATATGTTTCAGAGCCGGCAGTAAAAGTGTTTAAAGCCGATGCAGAACAAACGGGATTTGAAGTAACTTATGGTGCAGACTCTAAGAGTGTTACAGTATCAGGCAATTTTGAACCGAAGTCACAATATAAAGTACAGCTTGATATGGGATACAAAAAGGCATTTTATCCGAATGATTATTATGAAGTGACTTTCACAACTCCGGATATGCCTCTGTCATGCAGTTTGACAACAACAGGCTATACAAGCGGAAGTACTGCAACAGCAAGCTTCTATGTTCCGGAGGGTACACAAGCGGCAACATATTATATTGCAGCCTATAAAGACGAGGCGTTGGTATGTGTTAACAGCGCCAACAGCGGAGAACAGGATCTCGTATTAAATATTGACTGTGCAGTTGATACAATTAAGGCATTTGTATTTGGCGAGAATTTATTCCCGCTATTAACAACCGTTCCGCAAATAACAGTAACAAACGAGTAAAAGTATTCAGTCGGTCTGCATGGCATATGAAATGCAGACCGACATTCTAAACGAGGTATCATTATGAGAAAATTTTTATCCGGACTTCTTTCAGCTATGCTCATTTCATCATCAATGATTTTTCCGCAGGCTGCCAATGCGGCAGATGGAACAGTGTATGGAGAATTCCCATGCAGCAGTATGGATGGTGTTCTTGAGTTTGATAATGCTATGCATAATTTAAAGATAGAATCAGATGAGGATGGAGCGTATCTGACAAAGGCAAATCAGTGGGGAAGACCGATGTTTTTGCTTAATCCTGCGATTACTACGGATAAGGTGGCAATTGAATTTGATTTTAAAGGTGCAACAAAATTCGGATTGCCGCTTTCCAACGGTGCACTCAAAACGGCTGATCAAATTGTAAGCTATACCGTAGACCCGGCGGCGCTCGGCACAGCGGAAGGCTGGCACCGGTATTCATATGTGATTGATATGACGGAGAAAACGGCAGCATTATTTATAGATGACAGCTTTAAACAAAACATAACCGAATTGAGCAAACAAACCGTATGGGGGGGAAGTAAATGGTTTGAGACAAAGCCTACAAGTCAGGCATTAAGCTCTATTTCACAAATTACGCATATTACATTTGACCAGTATGCAAATACGGATATGAAGCTGAGAAACATATCTGTTAAAACATATGTCGAGCCTCTTATGGTAAGCAACGTTTTGCTGGAGGATACCGCAGGCGGACTAAAGGAAAGCTATTCCGAGCTGACTGAAAATTTAACAGGGGTTGCCGTTGTTTTTAATAAAGACATAAGCAATATTAACGCAAAATTATTAAATACAACATACAATTCAGAGGTGGAAATCAAATCAATCCGATATGATGGTGATACTGTGCATGTTTATGCAGAACCTAATGACTTTGAATTGGATTGCGAGTACAAAATTCAAATTATAAGTGCAGAAACAACGGATGGAGAAGCATTAAAAAGTGAATATTCATATTCATTTGAAATGAAAATACTATATCAAGATTTCGTATTAGCAGAATATCCTTTGGACGGACCTGCAAATAATGTAACTGACCATAACGGAAAAACAGATGTTCCATATATGAAACGTACTGAAGAAGGCAAAACGGGAAATTATGCCTATGGTGGAGGTGACAATTATGGCTTTACAAGATTTTTGCTGCCGGAAACGATAGAATATGCATCGCTAAAGATAACATTTGAAGCTAAATCAGAATCGAAGATAACCATGTATGCGGCAGACGACAAACGTTCGGATATGACATTATTCAGCGGTTTTGGACAAGATAAAGAATGGGCTGATTATGAAGTATATGTTGATTTGTTCCGTACCGACACGGGAATTAACTCAAAAACTACGTTATATGAAAACGGTGTGGTAATGGGTGAAAAGAACACCGAAGGAAATATTCAAAGTGTATCAAGTTTTGCTCTGTTTTCGGGATGGGGAACGAATCGTATTGCAATAGATAATCTAAAGATTGAATATGTGTCGCCTAAACTTGTTTCTACACAGTTTGTAGGCTTTGGTGGTGAGACTGCAAGTACATCCGCCGATTTGAAGGATGTCATGAGCAGAGTGGAACTTGTATTTACAAATAAAATATCTAAGCCTATAGAAGATTTATCGGTGCAAGATAACACAACGGGCACAACCGAAAGCTTTAAGTATGACTTGAATGGAAATATTCTCTCGATTATTCCTGCAAGAGGCTTTTTCCAACGCAATCATGAATATGCAATCACGATGGGCAAAGGTGTAACCGATGCATATGGAAATAAAAACAGTGATTCGCTGCAAAGCAGATTTACAGTATTAAACGGCGGTGCCGGATACATAATGAGTTTGGCAGATCAAAATAACAAAAATGTTGAAATCGCCAATTTACGCTCCGGGGACAAAGTGACGCTGAAGCTGGAGTATGTGAATACGACAGGCATTGCAGAAAATGCTGTTTTGACAGCGGTAGTCAGAAAGAGCAATACAATCGTTAAGCTTGTTCAGACAGAGGCGAGCATTAATGAAACCGGATATTCTTCGCTTGAATTTACAATTCCGGACGGAGGCGTTGAACAAATAGATTGCTGCTTGTGGGAAAAGAGCTCCAGAGTACCTTTTATTGACAGTCTTGTGTGCAGATAGCGGAAAATGCAAACGGAATTTTCGGAGGTAGAAAATGATTACATCAATAAAAAAGAAATTTGCATGGTTAATGTCAGCAATTATGATTATTTGTTCTGTGCAAATAGCATATGCGGCAGAGGAAACGGTACTGACCAAATACGATAATTGCATGTATGTAAATATAGACGATAAAGATTTGTCAGAAAATAACGTGGTGAAAATATCTGTTTCGTATTATGACTATTTTGACGGGTATTTTACTGTTATGTATGATGTCGGAAACCAATATGCAAAATATCATGAAAAAAATATTATTTCCGGCAACACAAAGCAATATAAAACAGCTGTGTTTTACATATATGACGGTGTTTTTAACAATCATTTAAAGGATGGTAATGATTATCTTGTCCGCTATTTCGGTACAGATGAAAGACCGTTGAAAATATCTGCGGCAGAGACAGTAATCATGGGAGAAATAAACCCTGTTGCAGTAAAAATTACAAGTAACAGCGTTGGTAATATTTTTTTTGACGGGGATACGAGAGAGTTTAAAATAGACCTTTCTAACAAATTAAGCAAATGTCTTAATGTATCATTAAACTATAAAGTATTCAATGAGGAAACAGGCGAGATTTACGGAGATATTACTAAATCATACACCTTGTCGGATAAAACAGAAGACATTATCCCGTTTTCTGAAATGAAATATGGCACATATATTTTTAAAGCATCAATCGTTGATGAAAAGGGCGAGTATGCGGGAGAATGGAATTGTAAGTTTTCTGTTTGCAAGAAAAATGAAAATGCAAAAAACACAATTGGTATTTCGACGCACCCGATGATAGATAACAGAAGATATCAGGATTCGCTGAAAATTGCTGCAAAAGCCGGGTTTGATATGATTCGGACAGGATATTCCCAAAATGAAGCACAAGCCGATGCGATCATCGATAAAGCAGGAGAAATCGAAAAATCGGCTGAAGCTTTAGGCATGAATATTCTTTTTACTGTATCCGGAAATAATACAACACTTTTTGCAGATATAGCTGATAATAAAATACCGGAAAATGATGAACAACGAAGCGCATTTGCGGAATATGTGTATAATGTTATAGCAGCATCGAACGGGAATCTCAAATATGTTGAGCTATGGAATGAGCCGAATATATCCTCAGAGGATCAATGGAGTAAAGAGAATAGTCTGAATTATGCAAAGCTGCTAAGAGCAGTATACAACAAAATTGATGAAGGAAAAAAAGCACAGGATTTGATAACAGCACAAAAATTTGACAGAATAAAACTATGCGGCATAAGCTGTTCTGATATTCTGCCATGGTATATGAATGTATGGATTAAACCGGTTTTACAGGCAGATACCGATGGAGATGGTCAGCCTGACGGATACAAATGGATGGACAACATATCGATTCATCATTATCTGACAAGAGAAAACAGCTATAAAGATGGATCAAAAAGGATTGATGAGCTGATATCAGAAAATATGAATAATATTGATGCAGTTTTAAAATCCCTTGGTGCCGATATAAACATCATGCACACCGAATTTGGTATTTCACAGGGGATTACAGACTATTCAAGAAAGGAACACGCAAGCCTGCTTAGTCAGTATATTCTTTCTCTGAAAGCATATAGACCGAATGATCAGTTATTCATATATGATTTATCCAACGACGGTGATTCAAAATATGATTATGAATCAAATTTTGGTTTGACTGAAAGAGCATGGGCTGATGATGCATTTTCTGCAAAACCGGCATTGTTGGCAGTTTCATGGATTAATAAGATCATAAATAATATGAAAGGCGCTGATATTGTAACACAGGAGAATGGTATTTCGGTATATCGTTTCAATACTGGAACAAGAACTGTATATGCACTGTATTCAAATTCTGATTGCAGCTATAATTTTATTCCTGAAGATGAAAATGTAAATTTCTATGACTTATACGGAAATAAAATTGAAAACGGTGTGACGCCAAATAACGGGGTGTATAGAATTACGCTGACGAGTTCACCTATATATGCTGTTGAAGGTGAGGCGGGAGAAAATATCTTGCAAGCTGCAAATGTTCTTGCAGACTGCGGCTTTTTTTCTCATCAGTATTGTGATGAAGGAATCGTTATTAATGCAGCTTTGACTAATGCGAATGAGGGAGCTGTCTGCTCTGTCAAGGTATATGATGAGCAAAAGCAAATAGTATATATAGGACAAGAGTCGCTTAGTAACAAAGGAAGCCTGCAATTCTTATTTAAAGGTGATAAATGGAACAGTTATTTTATTGAGATAGGAAATGGCAGCAATATGCAGTCATATCGGTATAAAATTTTCGGGGAAGGAAAGGCATACTTAGATATCAGGACGGTTAATGATAATTCTATTACAGATATAAACGACTGGAATGACAATAGAGAAATTTTTCTTTACATGAAACTGTGTAAAGATGCAGAAGATTTAAAACTGATTTGTGTGGGGTACAAAGAAAATCAGCTAATATTATCAAAGACTTTTTCTTTGTCCGATACCCAACTAACGGATGGAATATACGTAAAGAAAATTTTCGCAAGTGATTTTGAAAATGCGGATACTGTAAAATTTTATTTGTGGGATTCTTTTTCTTCTCTTAAACCATTAAGAGGAGCAATGATGATAAAATGATACGGAGAAAGGATAAATACATGAAAAAATATGGTATTATTTTAACAGTTTTGGTGGCGTTGATACCGTTGAATTGTTATGCAAAGGATGAATTGACATTTATATCAGATACATCTGTCATTGTTGAGGGACAGGCTGACGGCGCCGGAAAAATTAGCATTACTGTTTTAAAACCGGGATATGACCTTGAGACATTTAATAGTGTTCAGAATAAGGAAGATGCAATTGTTGAATATAATCAGACTACTGCAGATGCAGCCGGAAAATATAGCTTTGAAATTGATTTTGGCGGAATAAGTGACACATATGAAACTATCATTGGTGAAAAGCTACATCAGGAACCGCGTACTATTTCAGTAAAATATATAAACAAAAGCAATAATGAATCGGTATTGGCAGAACTGCAAACTCAATTGAACAGCAAGAACGAAACTGCTGTTGCAGCCATTCTGAAAAACAGCGGAAATGACCTTGGTGTAAGCAAAGAATTGCGTACAAATTTATCGGAAGAAGACTATTCCCAAATTGCAGATTTGCTGTGTGTCAGCAATGTTTCTGTTTCGACAAAGGAACCGGATGTTGCTGCGAAGATTTTTGATAAAGCATTTGCCATTCGTTTGCTAAATAATAAACAAATCAAAATAGAAAACCATGAAAGTGTCCTTGATTTACCCGAAAATATAAGCAGTGTTTTTTCTGAAAAGTATGTAACATCTTCGACGAAAGAGTATATTTATGAAAGGCTTGAAAAGACAGCTTTGTCATTTGAAGAGTTTGATAAGAAGTGTGCAAGAGCGGTAGCATTGGGTGTAATTCGAGATGCCGATGGTTATGGTAGTATAAAGAGTTATCTCATTGAAAATGCATCATTACTCGAAATTAATGTTTCAAAAGTAACAAATGCTTTTGCAAAAAGTGTTATTGGCAAAGTATTTAATACATTTGATGATATTAAGATAAATGAGTTTGTAGAACCGAGTACACCAATAAACGGAGGCGGAGGCGGTTCATCCGGTGGCAGAAGTATTTCTGGTGGAATAACAACAACAATTCCTCAGCCGATTGATAAACCGGATGATACTAAAAGTAATGAAACCGGAGAGGATAATTCATTTTATTCAGATATGAGAAACTATAATTGGGCAGTGAAAGCTGTTGGAGAATTAACTAAACTTAACATTATATCAGGAAGAGGCGATGGAATATTTGCACCTGCTGATAATATTAAAAGAGAAGAGTTTGTAAAGATGGTTCTTTTGGCTGGAAACTTTGAAACTTTGGTAGGAGATATTAATTTTTCTGATGTAAATACATCAGATTGGTTTTTTCCGTATGTAAAAAATGCTTATTTGTGCGGAATTGCAAAAGGTATTTCAAGTATAGAATTTGGTTCCGGAATTGATATCAGTCGACAAGATATGGCGGTTATGTGTCACAAACTTATTAATATTTCGGGAAAAGAAATAGCGAATACAATGGAATTGCAATTTGAGGATAAGAATGACATTGCAGAATATGCAAGGGACTCGGTCATGGCTCTGTATAATTGCGGAATCATTAAAGGAGATGAAAATAACTATTTCAATCCGTGTAAAAATGCCAACAGAGCTGAAGCTGCTCAAATGGTTTACAACGCGTATCATTATATAAATCAGTAAGGAGAGATAGCACGAATATGAAGAGAGGAATAAAGACACTGTCTAAAATTATTTTATTATGCATATGTATCAATATGATCATACCGGTTGTGCACGCAAAAAATAATGAAGTAAACCAAGGGATTGTCGATTTATTGTATGCGATTGGTATTGTGGATAAGAAAAACTTTGATGAGGCTGAATTGTTAAAAGAGGTATCTAGGAAAGAATTTGCCGCGCATATCGTAAAGCTAATGAACGCAGATACACGTGGTATAAATGAAATATATTTTAATGATATTACCGATAAAGAAAGTAGTCAAAATGTTTCATATCTCGTCCAGCGTGGATGCGTGACTGTTGGAGAGAACAGAAATTTTTATCCTGACAGAGTAATCACTAAAGACGAAGCAATCAAGATACTTGTATGTGTTTTGGGATATGCTGATTTTGCAAATTCTATGGGCGGTTATCCTGTAGGGTATAATGCATTGGCAATGGATGTTGGGATTTCTGTTTCAAAATATTCAGGTAACGTAACAAAGGCTGATTTGTTTAATATGCTGGCGGAAACCTTGGACGCAAGCCCAAGTACCATTACAGACATAAAGGATGGTCATGCTGTTATATCAAAAGGCAATGATAATAATACCTTGCTGTATAATATGTTTAAAATCAGCAAAAGTAGAGGAATTGTAAAAGATTACGAAGTTGATACAGATGAAATTAGAATTTTGATTGGCGATAAGAAATTAAGTATGTACGAGGGAGAAGAACTCTCCACTCTCGACAAATTGCCGGGTAGTGAGGTATATGTGTATTATACGGAAGATGAGGAAATAGTTTCAATTTATGAAACAGGAAGAACTGAAAAAAAGGAAATCAGTATATCAGATTTTTTGGAGTTTAATTCCGGATACCAATTGTTGTATCAATCTGGTAAAAGCACAAAAAAAGTACGAATGAATCGGAATATCGAACTATATTATAATGGTGTTAAAGAAACAAAGAATCAAATTGACATTATAAACAGTATAAGCAGCCAGGATAATGGATACATTATTGCTGTAAAATCCGGAATTTCAGATGGATATGATTATTGTATCGTAAAACATTACAAAGATGCTTATGTAACATTTATTGATGAGGACAATGAAATTTTGTATAATAAAATAACCGAGAATAAAATTGAGTTGAACGATTATGATTCAGTGCGGTTATATAATTCTGAAAAACATCGTGTTGATATGGGCTCTATTTCAGAAAAAAGTGTATTATCAGTAGCTGAAAGTAAAGATCATAAAATTTTTGAAGCAATTATATGCTCTGATAGTTTTAAGGGAACTCTTGAAGGATATAGACAGGACGATGATGAGGATTCTGTAACTATCAATGGTGAATTGCATTCTGTTGGTAATGGTTTTTTCAACAATAATAATATTTTAACAAAAAAAACGGTAAAGGCATATGTGAATTTTTTTGGACAAGTTGTAATATTGGAATATGATGACGAGAATAAAGAAGGAATATTTGCATTTCTTATCAAAAGTTATTATGATGAGTATGAAGAAGGATATTACTTGAAATATTATGGCGAAGATGAAAAGTTTGATCAAGTGCTTGTTTCTGACAAAGTTAAGGTGGATGGTGTTCGGGCAAAAAGCTACCAAAACTTTCTTGACCTGATGCCTGAATCAAATGCGAATACAATAAAACCTCAATTAGTCATTTTGTCATTCGATAAGGAGGGAAAGATATCGGTAGTAGATACTACGAAAAGCACCTCTGCAGAAGAGTATGCCGGACTGGTTGCAACCAAAATAACAGGAAGTCAGTTCAACTATGCCGGAGGTGGAAAAACAGTAGGATGGAATGGGTATATAACTAACAATTCGGTAATATTTTATATTCCGGAAATTAATTCGATTATTAATGGTACATACAATAGTGATGATTTTTCAATAAAAAAGACAAATGATCTTCTATTGTATTCTTATGCATCAGGTAATCTGACAGGTTATAAAAAAAGTAAAGATTCAATTGCTGAAGATGTCCTGGTTATTGAAGATGCTGGTGAATCAACAACATATGAAAAGAATATGAGTTTGTTCATTTTTGAAAAACAAATAATAACGCTTAATAATGATGATATGCCTCAAACACAGATTATTGGTTATATAGACGGAAAGCAAGTCAGATATTATATTGATGAAAAATATGAGGCAGCATTTAATGCATTAAATATTGAGGAAGGGGATGCCCTGGCATATGGATTTAATAGCCGTGATGAAATAAATGAGTTAAAGATGGTTTATGATGCAAGTCAAGGCGGAACACCATATTCCCAACAGGGAACAAACTGGAAATCAGAAGCAGCGTTTGCCAATGCTAATGGTTTATTGGGTGGATATTGGTCGTGCGGTTTTGGATTTGTCGGAATGAAAAATAATAATATTGCCCGATGCTTTGTTTCTCAAAGCGCTGATTTTTATACTGCTTGTGATCTTAATGTAAGAATGGGAGGTAGTATAACATTTATTGACCCGGGAGCATCAAAGGGAAATAAGATTTATATTGGCTCAACAGAAGATATCAGAGATGCAAAGTCCGTTGGGAAATATAACTGTGATATATTGATTGCACTCTTTGAGTACAATACATTAAAAAATATAATTATATATCGTGCAAAATAAAAAACTATTTCCTGTGACTAATGCATTGGTCACAGGAATTTAGGAAAAGGAGAAAAATATATGAAAAAGAATTTTGAAATCAAGAATTGGAAAAACTATATTCCAATTCCGGTTGATGAAAAACATGCTGAGTATATT
>CAKSGG010000102.1 GCA_934454215.1 uncultured Clostridia bacterium | reverse complement strand
CGCAAAAGTAAAAGACAGGAGGTTTAAAACCTTGTACGACCTGTATAAAGAAAATGCGGTTTATGACGGAAAAGAAAAACGCAACATAGAAAATGTGCATGAAATGCAGGAAAATGCAGACATAAAGGACGAATATATTCAAGCGGCGCTCGAATACATAAACGGTAATTACAATAAGGCAATATCAAGAACCGATGTGGCGGAATTTATACACCTTAACAGCGATTATTTCGGCTGTATATTTAAGGAGCGTATGGGGAAAAACTTTTCCGAATATCTTATGAATATCCGCATGAAAAAAGCGATAGAACTGCTTAAGAACGGAGAGAACCTTGAACGGGTGGCTTTTGCGGTAGGTTATCAGGACGTGAGAAATTTCCGCAGAAACTTTCAGAGATTTACGGGAGTTACCTTCAGCGAATTTAAAAATAAATTAAAGAGCGGTGAAATATCTCAATGAAAAACGAGCTTTTGAAATTTTTAAAAAAATACGAATTTAAAGGTATTATATTAAGAAATATTATAATTTTATTTCTGGTTTTATCCGTAAGCATGGCTGTATTTGCGCTTGCGGCGTGCATAGTCGGCGTTAAAAGCATAAAAAGAGATGTTATAATCAGCAATACGGAAACGGCACAAAGGCTCAATGCGTCAACCGAGACAATATTCCGCAACATAGAGTATTTGTGTGCGGAAATGAATGCAAATACGGATATAAATACATTTATGTCGGCGTCAAACGAGGACTTGGTCTATAAAGATTTAAAGGTGAGGCTTACGGAAAATATCAGAGCCTATCAGGTGGGACAGGGTAATATTGAATCCGTTTATTTATATTCTTATTCAAATAATCTTGTGTGCGATTATCAGGATTTTACCGATATAGATGAGTTTGCCGACAGACTGTGGCTTGATGAATGTAAGGACTGGGAAAAGGGCGATTATAAAATTATTTCAAGAACAATGCCTAATAAATATGGTACGTTTCTTACGTTTTTAAAGAAAACCGCTAACAAAAACGGAATTATTGCGGTTAATATAGATACGAGAAAGCTGAAAAAACAGGTCATCGAGCGCGAGAACGGCGAATTTTTGTTTTACATAATAAAAGACGGAAAAAAGCTTTACGGAAACAGCAGTCTTATGGGCGTATCCGAAAATGAACTGCTTGATTCGGCATATAAAAATACAAATTCTCTTGTAAAAAAGAACGGCAGATTATATTCGGTGAATACGTTTTTCTCAACATATTACAATTGGCAGTATGTTTGTATCAAATCCTGCGACAAGTATATTAATTATCTTAATAAAGTATATTTGATTGCCGCATTTGTATTTATTTTTGTATTTATTTTGGCGAGTGTGCTGTCCATGCTTTTATCAAAGAGCAGAATGAACGAATTTATTATTCTGAACAATATTCTTGACAGAAAACAGGTAGACGCAATAAAGGAAAAAAATGAAATGTCGGAAATTGCGGATAAGATTGCATATCTGATTGAAGATAACGATGATTTGAGAAATATGTTGAACGAAAAAATAGACGAATATGAGAATATAAAAATCAAGGCGTTGCAGTCGCAGATAAATTCGCACTTCATGAATAATACTCTTGCCGTAATAAACGGAGAAATTATAGCGGCAGAGGGGTATAACAGCAACGCGGGCAATATGATAATTATGCTGTCGCAGATAATAAAATACGGCTTTATTCTCGATGAGGTATTTGTTACGCTTGACGAAGAAATAAGATTTAATGAAATGTATGTGAAAATACTTAAAAAGCGTTACGGTGATTTTGAATATACCGTAAGTGTTCAGGAGGCGGCAAAAACAATGCCTGTGCCGAGAATGAGTATTCAGGTGCTTATAGAAAACGCAGTATTTCACGGCATAAGCCGAGGGGGAGATTTTATCGGCATTGATTGTATATCGGACGGAAACGCTCTTACGATAAAAGTAAGAAATAACGGATATGATATGAGCGAAGTCGAACAGGCAGAAATTTTCGGGTCTTTGAATGATGAAAGCTTTACCGAGAAAAAAATCGGTATAAGAAATTTATACCGGCGTTTAAAGCTTTTATATAAGAACCGTGCGGAAATGAGCATTGAATGTAAAAATGGATATACGGAAGTAACCGTTAAAATATTAAACTCTTAATTTGCCCTCCCGTAACTCTTTATATACCCTGTTTTTAGCTTTTCAAATAGTGTATTATAAAAATAACAAATAATATTATAGAGAGGTTATGTGGAAATGGACGATAAGAGAAAGCTTAAAGCAAGAGCCGGAACGGGAAAAATGCTATGGACGGAAAAAATACGGGGTGACGCCGTACAGCAATGGAGCATGATTTTGCCCGGTTTTTTGCTTGTTTTAATATTTTGTTATCTGCCGATGGCAGGTGTGATTCTGGCATTTAAAAATTATAATCCGAATTTGGGAATATTCGGGAGCAAATGGGTGGGATTTGATAATTTCAAATTTTTCTTTATGTCAAACGACTTTGGAATATTAATGCGAAATACATTGGGCTATCAGATGTGGTTTTTGGTTGCGGGCAATATTATAAACATAATATTTGCGATAATGTGCTACAATGTCACAAGCAAGGGGGCGCTGAAATATTATCAGACAACCGCAATACTTCCCACATTTATGTCAATAGTTCTTATATCTTATATTGTCTATGTGTTTTTATCGCCTGTGAACGGCGTTATAAATAATTTTCTGAAAATATTCGGGATTAACGCAATAGACTGGTATTCTGAACCGAAATACTGGCCGTTTATTCTGTCGTTCGTGAATTTCTGGAAAGGCATGGGATATGGCAGCTTGTTATATTATGCGACTATGGTGGGCATAGATGAAAGCTTGTTTGAGGCGGCGGAAATTGACGGAGCAAACAAGTTCCAGCAGATTATGCACGTTATTGTCCCCGAGCTGTCGGCGCTTATTTGCCTTAATCTGATTATGGGCGTAGGCCATGCCATGAACGGTGACTTCGGACTGTTCTATCAGATACCGAGAAACATCGGCTTGCTGTATTCGACAACAGACATATTTAATACATATACATTCAGAGCATTGCAGGCGGGAACGAGCATGGGACGCACGACTGCGGTAGGGTTATTCCAGTCGCTTGCCGGAGCCGTATTGCTTATTGCAACAAATATGATAATAAGAAAAATAGACGAAAGCAAGAGTATGTTTTAATCTGAAAGGAGCTAACGGTTACAGATATGAAAAAGAAAAAATCGGTCGGAAAAATAATATTGCATATATTTTTGATTGCAATAAGTATCGGATATGTTATACCGATATTGTTAATGATTAATATTTCATTTACGGACGAGGCTGCGATAAGCGAATTCGGTTATCAGCTTATACCGTCAAAATGGAGCGTTGACGCATATAAAATGGTATTTGAAAACATGGAGCAGGTTATAGATTCATACAAAACCACAATAGCGTATTCGCTTTTGGGTACGGCGCTGTCGATTTTGGTGCAGACGCTTATGGCGTATCCGCTTGCGAGAAATAATTTTCATCATAAAAAATTTATTACCGTGTTTCTTATGATAACAATGTTTTTCAGCGGAGGAATTGTTCCGAGCTATATATTAAATACACAGTATCTCCATATAGGAAATACGTTTTGGATTTATATATTCCCCGGGCTTATGAGCGCATGGAACGTAATACTGTTTAAAACATATTTCAACGGCTTGCCCGACGGCTTGGTGGAAGCGGCTAAAATAGACGGTGCGAGCGAGTACAGAGTTTATTTTGAAATAATAATACCGCTGTCAACGCCGATTATTGCGTGTATTGCATTTACAACGCTTTTGGGAAAATGGAACGACTGGAACACATCGCTGCTTTATATAAGAAATAATAGGCTTTATTCATTACAATATCTGCTGCAAAGAATAATAAATGAAGCCGATTACATAAAAAAAATGCAGGGAACTGCAATGGAGGGACTGGGAAACACGAAGCTCCCCGCAGAAAGTATGAGATATGCTACGGCTGTCATTGCGGCGGGCCCCATGATGGTTGTATTCCCGTTCTTCCAAAAATATTTTGCAAAGGGGCTGGTAGTCGGAAGTGTAAAAGGTTAATGGAAGTAAACATTTGAAAGGAAAGGTGAAAAATGAATTTAAAAAAAGTATTGCCGATTATTTTATCGGCGGCAACATTGGTAAGCGCAGCAAGCGGCTGCGGCGGTAAAAAAGTAAGTGAAAATGTAACGCTGAAATATCTTATGCCGGGACCGGGCTTACAGCAGGATTCGGAAAAGGTATGGGCGGAGTTTAACAAAAAGCTTCAGGAAAAGCTCCCCAATGTGCGTGTGGAATTTGAGGTTGTACCGCTTGAGGAGTACAAGCAGAAATTTATGCTTATGACGTCTGCAAGAGAACAGATTGATATTGTAAACAATTACGGTCTTGATTTTGCGAATGAGGTTAAAAACGGTACGTTTACTCCGCTTGACGATTTGATGGGCGAGTACGGAAAAGAACTGACGCAGGCATTGCCCGATTGGTTTATGGATTATCAGAAGGTTGACGGTGTTACATACGGGATACCGACATATCAGATGTGTGCGTATTTGAGAGGTATATGCTTTTTTAAAGAACAGGCGGATAAGTACCTTGATATGGACGCATTTAAAAAGGCGCTGTATTCGACAGATACATTTAATCAGGACGTGTATGATATTCTGACAAAATATATTGAGGATATGAAAGCCGACGGACTTAATTTCAATAATGCGACAATTCTTAATGTCAAAAACGGCGGAGAGAGTATGACAACATATTTCAATGCTGTTGATGACGGAAACGGGAATTATACGGTTCAGCCGTATTTTATCAACGACAGTGCAAAGCTGAGATATAAGGTTGCGAATGAGTGGTATAAGAAGGGTTATATACGTCAGGATGTCCTTTCGGCAACGAATATAAATGAGGATAAAGGAAAGTTTAACGGCTATCCGTTCTGGGATGAGGTTTATACGCCGTTTGCGGCAGAGGAATTGAGCAAAAAATACGGAAATGAAATCGTTATGATTCCCTACAGTGAAACATGGACGCTGGCAAAGGAAAACACAGCCGCAGGTACTTCAATTATGGAAAGCTGTGAGCATAAGGAAGAGGCAATGAAGGTGATAAATCTTCTTCAAACCGATAAAGACCTTTATAATCTGCTTGTATTCGGTATAGAGGACGACCACTATAAGAAGACGGGCGACGACCAGATTCAGGTTGAATGGGACAGCTCGCCAAGCACAAACGACAGATACGGCTTATATAAATGGATTGTCGGAAATACGGAAATCGCATACAATACGCAGAATGAGCCGCCCGAGTATAAGGACTGGGTATTCAATGATGTGAACAAAAACGGAAAAAAGAACCCGTTTATGGGATTCTTGCTTGACACAACTCAGATACAGGATTATTTGACGCAGGTTGCGGCGGTTCAGGAAAAGTATTTGCAGCCCTTGAACAGCGGCGCTACCGACAACTGGGAAGAATACTATAAAAAGTATGAAGATGAAACAAATAAAGTCGGAGGCGGAAAAGCGATAGAGGCTATTCAGCAGCAGATAGACGATTTTATGAGTAAGAAAAATTAATAAGAAAGAGGGAATTATATAATGAAAAAATGTACTAAAAAGATTTTGAGTATGATTACGGCATTATCTCTTACAATATCGCTTGTTTCAATAGGCGTTTCCGCCGATGAAGAAACGGGTAAGGTTTTCAGTTTTGCGACTGCGGATTTCGGACAGGCGGATTTTAAAAATCCGCAGTTTGCGATTTATAACGGTCCTGTTTATGTAGGAAATTATAATCAGACAATAAGAGCTTATGCAAAATTTAAGCCCGAGAATATTAATACTGATTATGTTAAACAGGTAAAGCTGAAATACAGAACGTTTGAGAATGGATATGGGGAATGGACATACAGCTCCGACGCTAACTATAAGACTCATATTGACGCTATAAGCTCAAATTGGGAATCGGGAAAAGCATGGGATAAGACAGATTTCATAAAGACAAGCGATATTGCCGGCGTTACGGTAACGGATAAAACGACATACGGTGAATTTGAGGCAGACGTTACGGAGGACTTTAAAACAAGAGGGCTTGATGAAAACGGCGCAATATCATATGCGGTATATGAAGACACGAGCGACGCTCCTGAGCTTTATGTTGTAAAGGGCGAGTATTTCTCTTTGGAAACGAAATATTACAATGACGCAGAGCTTTGCGAGATTATTAATTCCAAAGAAAGTAAAGAAGACTTTATGAAATTCTTTGACGGAGGCTTGATAGACGGCGAGAAATATGACGCATATCTGTCCTTGAACAACAAATCCTCAATAGCAGACGCATTATTTAACGGAAAGCCTTATGCGAGCATGGCGGCGCTTAAAACAGCGTTTGAAACGGCTTATGACGATTATGCGGCAAATCCGTCATATGAAGACGAAGCGGGGAATGCGGTTTCGGTGGAAAAAAGCGATTATCTGAATATAGACAGAAATCAAAAAACACAAGGCAGCGGATTTGCGGCTATGGGATATTATACAGCTCCGGGCAGCAGTACCGTAGGTATAGCGAATGTGCTTTTGAAATTTGACATATCGAAAATAAATAAGAAATTCATAAAGAAAGTAACGCTTAAATATGACATACGCAGTGAATTTGGCGGTTTCTATACATATGATTCAAGCTTGCCGTATACGACAAAAATAGATTCAGCAGAAGCGGCATGGAGCTCCGAAAAAGATTATGCGGTGAATTTCCCGTCAAATTACAAGCCTGTAAAAGAAAGCATAGCGGAAACAAAAAAGATTGATAAAGGAACATATGCAACATTATATGCCGATGTTACCAAGGATTTTAAGGAAAGAGCAGCAGGAAATGACGCTGTTTCATACGGTTTAAATAAAGTTCTTGATGATAACGGAAAGTATGTTGTAACAAAAGATTGTTCATATAGGCTTGAAATTGAATATATGAACGAATATGAGATGTGTCAGGTTATAAACAATGCTCAAAATGCAGATGAAGTACAAGATGTTATTGTAAGCGGTGCACTTGGAAATGATGATATTTATACGAATTACGGCAAATTAAACAACAAATCGGTTATAAACGAAGCATTGCTCGAGGGCAGACCGTATTCAAATGCAGCAGATGTTAAGGCTGCGCTGGAAACAGCCTATGATAATTATATAAAAAATCCGTCATATGAAGATGAAGCGGGAGAAAACGTAACTATTGAGCACACAGCTTACGCATATGCCGACAGGTCATGGCACGGCGCTGAAAATCCGTATGCGGATTTATCGGGTGACTATTCGTATTTGGGAAGATATAATAAGGGCGGTCAAAAGACAGGCGCAAATGAAACATTGCTGAAATTTAATGTAAACGGTATTGACAGAGATTATATTAAATCGGCAAGGCTTGTATATCAGACGGTTGATAAGGATAGATATTCGGGCAGTGCATTGAATTATGTTTACAATCCGAACGGCGATTACACAACATATGTCGACGAAATAAGCTCGGCATGGACAAGTGCAAGCAAATATGCGGATACTTTCGGAAACGATGAATTTAATTCGTCAATAAAAGAAAATGTATCAACGGCATACGCAAGCTTCGGCGAAAGATATGCAACACTGACGGCGGATATTACGGACAGCATAAAAACGAGAGCGGCAGAAGACGGAAATATTTCATACAGATTAAGAAAGAATGCGCTTGATAACAGCGGCAGCGATACGGTAAATTCATATCTTATAGACAGCAGTTGTCCGTACAGCATTGAAATTCAGTATATCAATGATTATGAAATGTATCGGAAATATACAGAGATAAAGGACGATAAGATTAAGTTTGCTTCATTCCTTGCACAGCTCGGAAAGATAAAAAATATCCGATTTAATGAGAGTATTGCTGTCAGTGAAATGTTCGGTAAAGATTATGACAATCTTGACGCGATCACTGCGGCATTGAGAAGTGTCGGCAGTATACTTATAACTTCGTCAGATATAAAAACAAATGTAACCGATACGGAGATAAACGGCAGCTTCAGGCTTAACAGCTTTATAGAGGGTAGCGAGACAACGGAAATAAAGGTAATTGTAGCGTCATATACTTCGGATAAGGAAATGATAGAGTCTTATATATGTGATGATATAACGGAAATTGACCAAATGAGCAACGGAACGCCCGGCGAGGCAGATGTAACATACAAGCTTACAAAAAATCTTGATAAGGTTGACAATATAAGATTATTTGTTTGGGACAGCTTTGTCGGAATGAAAGCGTTTACGGGAGCAGAAACTCTTTATAGTAAAAATAATTGATTGATATTAAGGCTGCGGCAGGGATTTTTCTCTGCTGCGGCTTTGGTATACGACAGGAGGCAGCTATGAAAAAAAGTAATTTATACAATGCTGTAATCAGTATGTTTATATGTATAGCGGCTGTGCTGCAGCCGTTGAGCGGATTGGCGGAAGATGATAATTCAAATGTATTTAATCTTAATCTTTCGAGAATGATAAGCGAACAGAAATCAGGTTCATTTAATGCTGATACGGAGATTAGTTCGGGCAGATATGTGCTGTGCAGATTTAATGTTACGGGCGTTGAACCCGATGATATATACGGTGCGTCATTTGATTTTGATGTTTCATCGGAGGAAGAGTGCACATTCGGACTTGATAAAATTTCCGACCAATGGAACGGAAAATCAGCCACGAAATATTCAACTACATACGGTAACGAAGACTGGGTTAAAACGACCGAAGCTGTCGGTCAGGCGCAGAGCGCAGACGGGAAAATAAGCTTTGACATAAAGGACAGTCTTAAGGCTGAATTGAGCAGTGAAAATTATACAAGCGTGAATTATGCGTTTTATATAAAGTCGGAAAATAATGTAAAGGTACAGCCCGACAGCGTAAAAATCACAATATCCTCAAAGCCGAATTATGAAAAATTCAATGAGGCGAGTGAAAGCGATATTGAAGAACTTGTTTTAAAATATATGAGCGGCGAAGATATTGACAGTTATAAGGCTGTTGAAGATAAATCGGAAATACATAATTATATGCTGTCAATAAAAAATTATGCTTCGATGGACGATGTGTATGCGGCGCTGAAAGAGGGTCTGCGGATTTATAAAGAAACGCATGAGTATCTTTATGCAGACGGATATACTGTTGAAATTCCGTGCTATGATTATGCTTATGCGGACATTAATCAAAAAATAGCTCAGTCAGGATATCTTTATGTAGGCTCATACAATAACTCGGGAAGAGCAATGATGAAATTTGATTTAAGGGATGTGGATTTAAAGAAAGCCAAATCAATAAAAATATCATATGATACGCTCAACGCTTTCGGTAATTTCTATGTGTACAATCCGAATGCTGATTATACAACGAATCTTTTAAAGATGCACAGCGATTGGCAAAGTGAGGGAATTACATATAATGACAGCTTTTTTGAAAATAAAGAAGTTGTTGCACAGACATCTCAGCGTGACAACGGAACATATGCGACATTTACCGCAGACGTTACGGACGATGTAAAAACAAGAGGAGAAGATTTTATAAGCTATTATCTGATGGGACTTAATACTCCGTATATTGTTACGAAAGAAAGCAGAAAGGTCATGCTTGTGGAGTATCCAAACAACGCAAACGGCAGTTATACCGCAACGGTGGAAAACGGTGAAACGGCGGTTGAGGTCGGCAGAGAAATAAATCTGGATTTCGAAAAGACTTTAAATGAAGATACAGTTATAAAAGATAATTTTACAGTAACGGCAAACGGCATTGAAATTAATGATTATACACTTGTTTATGATAAAAACAAGATCACATTTGAATTTGACGGCGGAATGAAATACGGAACGGAGTATTCGATAAAAACACATTCCGACGTTATGTATTCGGGCGATGAGCTGCACTATTATTTTAAGCCTTTGACTTTTAAAACCGATGTTGAAGATTTTGAGAATGACGGACTTATTGTAACCGACAGCGTCGGAGCGGCGCTTACATCATTGGAGGGTGTAAATGGAAACATTACGGCGCAGACAAGACTTAAAAACAATAAACTTGACGATGAGCAGAATATGATTGTTTCGTTTGTTCTTATCGAAGAAACGGAATACGGTGAAATGATGAGAGGAATTAAGCTTGAAAAGGTAAGCCTTGCAAAGGGACAGGAAACAAGTCTTGTAAAAACATTTGAATTAGACGGAGGAAAGTACAGAATCGAGTATAATATATGGGATTCGCTTTTGAGTATGAAAACGCTTTATAAGTCGGTTATGAAATAAAGGAGTGCTTATGAAAAGAATAATATCTGTTTTAGCAATATTTGCGCTGTTTTTTACCACTGCTTTTGCGCAGACGTCCGACTGGGCGGCAGAAGATATAAAAGAGGCGGAAAAAATGAATTTAATTCCCGAAATTCTGAGTGACGCTGACTTGATGCAGAGTATAACAAGAGCCGAATTTGCGGCGCTTACCGTTAAAGCGTATACAAGTATTTCGGGCAAAGAGATTGAAAACAAGGAAAATCCGTTTTCCGATACGAATGACGAAAATGTTATAAAAGCATATTCGCTCGGGATTGTAAACGGCGTTTCGGAAGACGTATTTTCATCGGATTTGTTACTAACAAGAGAGCAGTCGGCGGCAATGCTTGCGAGATTATATAATGTTTTGAGCGGAGATAAAGAATTTTCGTATGATTTTAAAAGCACGGCGTTTGACGATGACGGAGAAATTTCCGATTATGCAAAGAAGTCTGTGTATTTTATGTATGATAATAAAATCATAAGCGGAATGGGGGACAATAAATTTGCACCGCAGGACAACACAACGAGAGAACAGGCAATTGTTTTGGTAAAAAGATTTGCCGAATCGGAGATAGTATCAAAATTAAAAGATGCGGATTTCAACCCCGACCCTTACGACGCTGCAGAGCAGATGGGCTTATCAAAAGACGAAAACGCATATACGGTAGCATTTATCGGCGGTTCTCTTACGGAGGGCGGCGCATACTGGATATCAAAAACCATTGAGCTTTTACAGGAAAAAATGCCCGATAAAAAGGTACAGTATATAAATGCGGGAAAAGGCGGAACATCATCGAGTTACGGTTCTGCAAGATTTATGCACGATGTCGGAGTATATGACCCCAAGCTTGTGTTTATAGAATTTTCGGTTAATGATTCAAATTTCAGCGATGATATAACTCAGGCTTATACGGAATCAATGATAAGAATGTGCGGTAAATTAAAGAGTAAGCCGTCGGTGGTTTTGCTTAATGCTCCGTTCCCTGTGGAAATGAATGACGATACATACAAAAAATGGGAAAGCATTGTAAAATGTAAGGACAAGCTTGCGGAATATTACGGAATAGAAAAAATTAATGTATATGATTATATGCAGAGAGATTATGAAAAGGTTAAGGATGAAAAAGGATATAACACATTTACTGATTATTTGGCACCCATGTATAATAAAGCAGGTTCGGGATTTGACGTTCACGGCGGCTATGAAAAATACGCCGAGGCGATTGCCGAAAAAATAAACGAAAATTTTGAAAATATTACTGTGGGAAATATCAGCACTGACACGAGAACTTTGAAAAAGGGCGATTTGTTT
>CAKSGG010000101.1 GCA_934454215.1 uncultured Clostridia bacterium | reverse complement strand
CTCCATGTTGACCGTACCTTTAAATTCTTCAAATATAACATCGTCCATTCGGCTGCCGGTTTCGACAAGTGCGGTTGCGAGTATTGTCAGGCTGCCGCCCTCACGGATATTTCTTGCGGCGCCGAAAAACTTTTTCGGCTTATATAATGCGTCGGGGTCAAGTCCTCCCGAAAGAGTCCTTCCCGTCGGTGCAACGGTGAGATTGTTTGCTCTTGCAAGACGTGTAATTGAATCAAGTAAAATCACAACATCTTTTTTCTGCTCAACAAGGCGCATTGCACGTTCAAGCACCATTTCCGAAATTTTACAGTGATTTTCGGGCATCTGGTCAAATGTAGAGAATATAACGTCTCCGTCTATTGATTCCTTTATATCTGTAACTTCTTCGGGGCGTTCATCTATCAGCAGTACAATCAACTTCACTTCGGGATGATTTTTTGATATTGCATTGGCTATTGTTTTAATCAGTGTTGTTTTACCTGCTTTTGGCGGTGCGACAATCATGCCTCTTTGACCTTTTCCTATCGGAGCAATAATATCAATAAGCTTTTCGGCGGGCTTTCCGTTTTCACCGCAGTCAAGATTAAGCTTTTCAGTTGGATATATCGGTGTAAGGTATTCAAACGGTCTGCGCTTGAATGCAACATCAATTGGGTCGCCGTTAATTTTTTTTACGAATATGAGAGGTGAATATTTATCCGAATCCTGTGACGGTCTGCTGTCACCCAAAATTTCATCTCCCGTTTTTAAATTAAATCGCTGTATCTGAACGGGAGAAACGTAAATGTCGTTACGTCCCGAGCTGTAGTTCTCTATTCTTAAAAATCCGAAACCGTCCGACATAACATCAAGTATTCCGCATACCTCTACAGCGTCTGCGGGTCTTTCCCGCTTTTTGGGTTCAGGTGTTCTTTTTGTATTTTTTGCCTGTTCTATTTGCTGACGCTTTTCTCTTATTTTAGCAATTAAATCATCTTTTTTCAGAGCTGATATTGCTCCCAATTCCAAGCCTTGTGCTATTTGTTTTAATTCTTCCTTTGTCTTTCGTTCCAAAGCAACGCCATCCTGCATATAAAAATTCTCCTTTTAAAAATATTTACGGAATTATCGGGACACACGAAAATAAAGCCAATTTTTTGAAATTTCCGAAAAGCCGAATAATCTTGTATGATAAAAATAAATACAAAAATATCAAATGTAAACCCAATACCGAAACGGCAAAAGCCGTATTACTTATTATATTATTATATAACAAATAATACGGATTGTCAAATAAAATTACTTATTTTTGCAAAATAGGTTAAATTTTCACGTAAAACACAATATGATTTTATGCTTATTGCTGACAAATCAGTTTGTGCGTTTAACTATTATGTGACATATCCAATAGATTGCCGCAAAAAATATCAGAGTATAAGACACAATCACGGATTCCATATCCTTACCAATGAGTTGCAAAATAACGACGGCAATACCCGAAAGCGTTATAAACACGGTAAATGCAAGGCTTTTTGCTTTTGTGTAAATCATTATGTTTCTTTCGTCCGCTTCGGCTATTTTCCTGCGTTCCATAGCTTCGGGGTTAGTGAGAAGCCTGATAAAGCATATGATACGTGTTATACCTATAACCGCATATGCAAACCCGAGAGACGAAAGAAAATCACCTTTGGAAAGTCCTGTATAGCTTGCGCACATCATAAGTGCGCCTATAATTGTGTAGCATATGTACACCGTAAGTCTGATTTTTAATTTTTTTTCATAATTCATATTAATCCTCCTCGAAAATAAATAACTCTTCTATTGTAGTATTAAAAAAATTTGCAAGCCTGTGCGCAAGCTGTAACGAGGCATTATATTTTCCGTTTTCAAGCGAAATAATGGTTTGCCTTGTAACCTTTGCCGCCTTTGCCAGTTCGTCCTGTGTAATTTTGTTTTGTTTTCGCAGTTCCTTTATTCTGTTATCCAAAAGCATATCACCTCCAAAATGTAAAATTAACTTTACATCGGTAGTATAACATATAAGAACTAAAATGTCAAGTATATTTTACATTTTAAAGAGAATGATTTTTTATTCATAAAATTGAATAAAAAATCATTAAAATAAAAGTGTTTATTAAATAAATCGTTTAAATTTTTATTTAGCTATTGCATTTTTATTCAAAGTATAGTATAATTGTTCCATAAAAACAACAGAAAGGGAAAAAGAATGCTTCAGGATATAATTGAATTGGATAAAAAATATTATATGAATATATTCGGCGAAAGGCTGCCTGTCTGCTTTACGGGCGGAAACGGTATGAAACTGACTGCCGATGACGGCAAAGAGTATTATGATTTTCTTGGCGGTATTGCGGTTAATGCTCTTGGTCATAATCACCCGAAATTTACGCAGGCACTCAAAAACCAGATAGATAAAGTTATTCACACATCAAGCTTGTATTACATAGAAAATCAGGCAAAGCTTGCGCAAAAGCTTGTTGAAAAGAGCTGTGCCGATAAAGTCATGTTTTGTAACAGCGGAGCAGAGGCGAATGAGGGCGCAATGAAACTTGCAAAAATTTACTTTTATAAAAAAGGGTCGGACAAATTTGAGATTATAACGCTTGACAAATCCTTTCACGGAAGAACTCTTGCGACTGTTGCGGCGACGGGACAGGAAAAATATCAAAAGCCGTATAAGCCCTTGCTTCCCGGAGTAAAGCAGGTTAAGCCGAATGATATTAATGCGGTCAAGGCTGCCGTAACGGATAAAACGGCGGCGATTATGGTTGAGCCTATTCAGGGAGAAAGCGGAGTTCACCCGATGAGTGCGGAGTATTTGCGCAAGCTGCGCAGTTTTTGCACGGAAAATGATATACTTTTGATTTTTGATGAGGTGCAGACGGGCGTCGGCAGAACAGGCTGTCTTTTTGCGAGTGAATATTACGGAGTTTATCCCGATATATTTACGTGTGCGAAAGCGCTGGGCGGCGGTATTCCTATAGGTGCGGTATGCGCAGTTGAAAGTGTTGCGGCGGCTTTTGAGCCTGGCGACCACGGAACAACATTCGGCGGAAATCCGTTTGCAGCGGCGGCGGGACTGGCTGTTCTGAATATTTTTGAAGAAGAAAAACTTATTGAGAATGCAAAAGAAATGGGAGAATATTTTAAGTCGGAATTGCTGAAATTACAGGACAAACATACCGATAAAATTACAGAAGTAAGAGGGGTCGGACTTCTGATAGGAATAGAATTAAACGCCGAAATTGCAAAAGACATATCTAAAAAATTGTTTGAGGACGGTTTTCTTGTAAGTCTTTGCGGAGGAACAACTATACGTGTTGCGCCGCCGCTGATAATAACAAAGAAAGAGATAGACATATTTATTAAAGAATTGGAGGAAATATTATGAAAGATTTAATCAGCTTACACGATTTAACTGCCGATGAGGTAAAAGGCTTGCTCGAATTGGGAATAAAGCTTAAAGATGAAAATAAAAAGGGAGTACAGCATCATATTCTGAAAGGAAAAACTCTGGGAATGATATTTACAAAATCATCAACAAGAACGAGAGTTTCCTTTGAGGTGGGAATGACGCAGTTGGGCGGTTATCCGCTGTTCCTGTCGTCAAACGATATTCAGCTTGGCAGGGGAGAGACTATTCACGATACGGCAAAGGTTCTTGAACGTTATCTTGACGGAATTATGATAAGAACATTTGCTCATTCTGATGTAATTGAGCTTGCAGAAGAGGCTAATATTCCCGTTATAAATGCTCTTACCGATTTACTCCACCCGTGTCAGGTTCTTGCGGATTTGATGACGGCGTATGAACATAAGGGAAAGCTGGAGGGCTTGAAACTTGCATATGTCGGTGACGGAAACAATATGGCTCATTCGCTCATGTACGGCTGCGCAAAGGCAGGTATGGACTGCGCTGTTGCAACGCCTGCGAAATATCAATGCGATGAAGAAGTGGTTGAAAATGCGAAAGCTGATTTCAAGGTGTCGGGGAGAAAACTGATATTGACAGAGGACCCGTTTGAGGCTGTTAAGGATGCTGATGTTGTATATACGGACACATGGGTATCAATGGGACAGGAAGCTGAAAAAGAAGAAAAGGTTAAGGTGTTCGGCGGTTATCAGGTAAACGGAAAGTTGTTTGCAACAGCAAAATCGGACGCTGTGTTTATGCACTGTCTGCCGGCATACAGAGGATTTGAGGTAACGGAAGAGGTTATAGACGGACCGCAGAGCGTTATATTTGATGAGGCTGAAAACCGCCTTCATGCACAAAAAGCTGTTATGGCAACCCTTATGGCTGACTAAATTAAAAAGGAATGATAATTAATGTGTTTGGACGACAAAAAAACATTAAAGATACGTGCGGCAAATTACGGAGATACAGATGATATTAAGGAAATTACACATGAAGCATTTTTGGGGTATCAGCGTATAAGCGGAGCTGAAAGTCTTGACGCTCTTAATGAAACGGAAACGGATATAGAAAACGACATTGATACAAAATTTGTGTTTGTTGCGGAATATGGCGGCGTTTCGGTCGGAAGTGTGCGTATTGAGATTTTGCCTGATAATACAGCGTATTTGACAAGGTTTGGTGTAAAGGAGAACTGTCAGAACAGGGGAATAGGCAAAGCGATATTGAATTTTGTTGATGAACTTATGGTGAAAAAGGGAGTAAGAAGTATCTGCCTGCATACAAGCTCGAAAGCCGCACCGATGATGAGGTTTTATTACGGGCGGGGATTTTATGTTAAGGCGATTGACAACTCGCGCGGATATGCTCGTGCGCTTATGGAGAAGGAATATTTCGGATAAAAAAGGAGCTACTGTGCTGACACAGCAGCTCTTTTTCGTTAAGACGCATTTTTAAGCTTTTCAAGAACCTTGTTTATATCCTGATAATATGAGACTTCGAGCTTTGACGGTGAAATCTCCGTTTGACAGGTTATGTTATTTGCTCCGTCAAACAATGTGATATTGCCGCTGACAGTTATATCCGTTTCGCCGTTTCTCTTTTTTGAGGCAAGGTCGATATACTCGCTGTCCGATAACGGCGTATCAAGTATTGCCGCTGCCGTATGCTCCAGATACGGTTCGTATTCGGTGGCTGTGTCTCCCTGTTCAATCTGAACATTCTTTATTTTTATATTCAGATTGGTATAATCTCCCTTAACACCCATGGCTTGTATTAAAGGTACAATATCCGATTCAGTACTGACTTCAAACGTATATGAAAATCTTTCCCATGTTCTGTAATTACTTACGGTAAACGTTTTGTTTTTATATGAGCTGTCGGAAAGGTTTTTATAACCCAGTACAACATTTTTATTTCCCGAATCTTTATCTGCCATAAAGTCTGCGGAAATCGTATATGTTCCGGGCGGGAATTTGATTTTTGAATCATACCAGTATGCGCTGTTGCCGTACAGGCCGATATTTGACGTAATAATATTATCGGTTTTGGTAAAGTAGCCATTCATATTTGTACTGTAATTACCTGCAACAAACTTCGTTATTTTAGAAATATCAAACATATTCTTTCCCGTAATTTTAATCGGGATTTCATACTTTCCGTTATTCAAATCACCGATACCGTCACCGTACACACGCATTTTCAACGGCTGTTCGTCCGCAAGTGCGTCCGTTATTGCTATCGGATTGCCCGACAGGGCAGTATGCGGTATAGACTTGATTTTATATGCGCTTTGCTTTTCAAGCTCCTTTTCGCAAATATTTAAGCGTTCCTTACATTCTGCATATTGTACTGCTATTGTTTCATATACATCGGGAGTCGGAGTTTGGGGAGTTTGTCCCTCTGTATATCCGCTGTCATATACCGTAATATATACAATATCACTTGTTATACGCTTATATTCGGTATCTGTCTGCGTGCCGTACACGGATATTCCGAAAACCCCCGAAAGAACCTCTTTTGGAACTATACACATGCTATCTTCAAGAAGTACGCTGTAATTATCCGTTCCGCTTGAAAATACAGCCGTTTTAATAAATCCGTTCCATTCTTCTGAAAAGCTGAATTTGCAGCCGATATAGTTTACTGTATCTGCCGCAATATATTCATCAGTCAAACAAGTAAGCTTTTGAGCATTAACTTCTAAATTTATTGTCATTTTCTTCCTCCTTTCTTTGTTTTTATTAAGTGCACTTTTTATATGTATTATACCACATTTCGGTCAATTTGTCAATAAAAAATCAAACATTTGTTCGTATTAGACAATGATATCTGAAAACATTTCCTTATTTTTGGATATTTGTTGTTTGTCATATTGACGAAAAAAATAAATTTTATTGACAATATAATATATATGTGATATTATAGATTACGGGCAATGTAAAAGCATTTTAGCAATTGACAGTATAGTTTTACATTAGTACTACTGTTGCATCTTTTGTTAAAATGCTTGTTTTGATTTGCCTGTAATTAAAATTATATTCCGAATGGAAGTGGCTGCATAGTGTATAAGTTTTTTTTGAAGAGGTTAATTGATATTATATTATCATTCTTGGGGACGGTTGTTTTAATTCCGTTTTTTATAATAATAGGTATCGTTATATATATTAACGACCCGGGACCTGTATTCTTTAAACAGAAAAGAATCGGCAAAGATAAAAAAATATTTTGGTTACATAAATTCAGGAGTATGAAAATGAATACGCCTGACCTTCCTACACATTTACTTACCAATCCCGAGCAGTACATAACAAGTGTGGGTAAAGTGTTAAGAAAAATGAGCATAGATGAATTGCCGCAGGTTTACGATATTTTAATTGGGAATATGGCGATTATCGGTCCTCGTCCCGCACTTTGGAATCAGGACGATTTGATAGCGGAACGGGATAAATACGGAGCGAACGATATAAGACCAGGACTTACGGGCTGGGCGCAGATAAACGGCCGTGATGAACTGCCGATTGATATAAAAGCAAAGTTTGACGGAGAGTATGCGGAAAAACTGAACAAGGGCGGTTTTACTGCTTTTGCTATGGATTTAAAATGCTTTTTCGGCACAATAACAAAGGTATTGAAACATGAAGGAGTTGTTGAAGGAACAGCGAAGGATAAAGCTGATAATGCTAAGGAGTTGATAAACAAATGAGTGAGCACGGTAATCCGCTTGTATCTGTTATTATTGCTACCTACAGACAGGAGAAAAGCTTGTATAATGCGGTATCATCGGCATGTGCGCAGACTTATACAAATATTGAAATTGTGATAGTTGACGATAATGCGGATACGGAATGGAATGAAAAAGTAGCATATACCATTCGTGATTTTTTAGATGATAAGCGTGTTGTTTATATTAAAAATAACAAAAATGAGGGTTCGGCGGAAACAAGAAATATAGGTATAAAGGCTGCTAAAGGCGAATATATAACTTTTTTGGACGACGATGATATATATTTGCCCGAAAAAATAGAAAATCAGTTAAGATACATGGAAAAGAATAATGCTGATTATTCTATTACGGATTTAATGCTATATAAGGAAAACGGAAAGCTTGAGGAAATAAGAAAAAGAAGTTTCATTACCGATACGGATAAAAAATCCTTGTTAAAATATCATTTAAAGTATCATCTTACGGGAACGGATACTATGATGTTTAAAAAAACTTATTTGCAGAAAATAAATTATTTTGATAAGATTGATGTGGGCGATGAGTTTTATCTGATGCTTAAAGCAGTTAAAATGGATGGTATTTTTACTTATGTACCGTTATGTGATGTTAAAGCGTATGTTCACGTCGGAGAATCGGGGTTATCGAGCGGCAAATCAAAAATATGCGGTGAAAATAATTTATATGAATTTAAAAAAGAATACTTTAAAAGCTTGGATCCCGGAACCGTAAGATACATAAAAATGAGGCATCATGCGGTGCTGGCATTTGCTTATTTGAGAATGAGGAGTTGGGGGAAAACTGCTGTTGAAGGAGCTAAAGCGTTTTTTTACGCCCCTTTACAGTGTATTAAATTGGTAATGGAGAGAAATTGAATGAAAAAAGTCGGAATTGCTACAGTTTGTACAGGATATAATTTTGGGTCTGCACTTCAGGCGTATGCGACAAAATTAATACTGAATGATTTGGGCTTTGATGGGGTATTGCTGGGCTTGAAGGGCAGTCTGATTAAGGGCAGAGACATCAGACTGAAAAAGATGCTTGTAATGTCTAAAAGAGTACTGCTTCATTACAATAAATTCAAAAAACATATTAAAACATATAAAAGCTCTTTATCGGCAAAAATTACAGAAGACGAAAAAATGATGTTTGAAAAGTTTTCCGAAACATATTTAAAACCGTATTACACAACATGGGGAGAGCTGAAAAAGGACGCAAAGAGCGGCAATTATTATGCTTTTTTTGCGGGCAGCGACCAGATATGGAATTCGGAGGCGTTATATGTTGACCCGTTTTATTATTTGCGGTTTGCTCCGAAACAGAAAAGAATTGCTTTTGTCCCAAGCTTTGGAAGAAACTATATTGCTGATTATAACAAAAAAGTAATCGGAAAATACATAAAAGACTTTAACCGTATATCGGTAAGGGAACAGTCTGCTGTCGGCATAGTAAAAGAATTGACAGGAAAACAAGCCGAATGTCTGCTTGACCCCACGCTTATTGTCCCAAAGGAAAAATGGAAAGCGGAGCTTAAAATTTCTGAAATTAACGAAAAGTATATCTTGGCGTATTTTTTGAATGAGCCGTCGGATTATGCTAAAAAATATATGCAAAAGCTTGCGGAAGAAAAGAATATGAAAATCCTTTCGATAGGCTGCGGCGGAGAAGATAGTACATGGCTTGATGTTAAGATAAATGCCGGACCGAAAGAGTTTGTGGAGTATTTGTCCAATGCAGATTATGTATGCACCGATTCATTTCACGGAACTGCTTTTTCGGTAAATTTCGGTATACCTTTTTTCACCTTTCAGAGACAATACGGAAATGCGGGTGAGCAGTCCGAAAGAATAAAATCTCTGCTGAGTCTGACAAAAATGGAATCAAGGTATGAGCCTGAAATGAAGATAATGTATGAAGCTACAGATAAAGAAGCGTGTGAGGAAATTCTGAAAGCAGAAAGAGAAAAAGCAGGAAAATATTTATCGGAGGTATTGGGTTCGATATAACGCTGAGCGTGAAAATAAAAAATAATTATTGCTGTGGTTTGTAATATGAAATTAACTATATATTTGGAGGATTGTAATGAATAACATAAACAATTCGGATATTGCTTGTACAGGCTGTCAGATGTGTTCGGCTGTCTGCCCGTATGATGCGATTTCTATAAAATTGAACGGCGACGGGTTCTATAACCCGTGCGTTGATGAAAAATTGTGTAAAAACTGCGGAATCTGTAAAAAGGTTTGCAGTAAGTATAACGACATTATAGGAATCTCGGATAATTTAGGTATATATGCGTTTAAACATTCGGATAAAAAAATCCTGCAAAAGGTTTCTTCAGGCGGAGCGGCTTTTGCGCTGGCACAAACGGCTGTTGACAACGGTTATTTGATAGCAGGAACGGCATATGATTATAAATCTAACTGTGCTAAAATGATGATTAGCGATAATCCCGACGATTTTACCGGCTCAAAATATATACAGACATTTGTTGGCGGCGTATATAAAGAGTTATTGAACGATAAATCGAAAAAGTACGTAGTATTCGGTACTCCCTGTCAAATATATTCGTTTGATAAAGCTGCGAGACAAAAAAAGGTTCGAGATAATTTTATTTTGATAGATTTCTTCTGTCACGGATGTCCGTCTATGCTGCTGTGGAATAATTACATTAATGAATGTAAAGAAAAAAATAATTTTAAAGAAATAAAAAAGATTGAATTTCGCAGTAAGGCTCATGCGTGGCATGAATTTTGTATAAGCGTAAACGGTAAGCCGCAAAAAAATTCCGCTGATTTTTACGATTTGTTTTTATCAGATAATCTTTTGAACGAGGCTTGTTATACTTGCAAGCTGAGAAGTACGCTTAATTATGCCGACATCAGAGTAGGCGACTTCTGGGGGGATAAATACGATTCGGACAGCGAGGGCGTTTCGGTATTGATTGACATATCGGGTAACGGGAAAAAGCTTATAGATGATTTGCCCAAAGAATGTTTAATTGCAAAGCATGATATTGACGATGTAATAAAATTTCAATCGTATAATACGGTTTATAACTATGACTGGAATTTGCGAAAAAAGCTGCTTGATGTTTTGAAAACGGAAGGCGGCGCTCAAAAAGCAGTGAAAATACATTATAAAAATATGAGTTTACTCAGAAAAACAAGACGGATTGCAAAAAAGCTTGTATGCACTATGCCTTTTTCCGTAAGAGCTTTTTTGCGAAAAAGAATACATAGCTAAAAAGTTATAGATGATTATTTTGCGCATTGCAGAATATACAACAAAGAAAAAGCGTATAAAAAGGCAGGTAAATAATGAAAGTATTAATTATAAGTGCGGCTCCGTTCAGAAGCGATACTAACACAGGGAAAACCTTAATGACCTTGTTTTCGGATTTAAAACCGAATGAAATGTGTCAGATGTACTTAAATTCGGGAACTTCTAACGTTGATATTTGCAGTTCTTATTACAGAATATGCGAAAAGGAAATAATAAAAAGCGCAATGGGCATCAGAAAAAATATGTGCGGCGGTGTTATACAGCCTGTTAATAAAGAGAATACATATGAGCCTGAAAAAAAATTGAGCTTTATAACGAAATACAGAGCAAATATAGCTGCGAGATATGCGAGAGAGGCTTTATGGGAGCTGTCGTTTTGGGAAAACGGCAATTTCAGAAAATGGGTGGCTGATGAAAAGCCCAACGTTATATTTGCACTTATGCATGACACTAATATTTCGATAAAAATAATCAATAAAATATCGGATAAAACCGGCTGCCCTGTTGTTTTGTTTATAACCGATGATTATTACAATGATTGTGAAAAAAGTAAAAGCCTTATAAGAAAAAGTTATTACAGTAAGCGCAGAAAGCTGTTTAAAAAGCTGTCTGCGAATATAAGTACGCTTGTCGGCTGTTCATCTAATGCTACGGAGTATTTTTCCAAGGAATTTAATGTGAATAAAGCTGAAACGGTATATACTCCGTCTGCCGATGTTTATTTTAAAATGCCGTACAGAGAGCAGAATAATAATGATATTATAAAAATAAGGTATTTCGGAAATCTCGGACTTGGACGGTGGGAGATATTAAAGCAGCTGGGCGAAGCAGTGCGTCAGATTAACTCAAACGGCGTAAAGGCTGTTTTGGAGGTGTATTCATCTGTTACCGACACGGAAATAATAAATGCGCTTTCTATAGAAAACGGATGTGTTTATAAAGGCTGGGTTTACGGAGATGAATATTTAGAGCTTTTGCAAAGTGCAGACATTGCCGTGCATGTGGAATCGTTTGACGAGAATATGATTAGAAGAACATGGGTATCCATATCTACAAAGATTGCGGATTATCTTGGAGCCGGGAAGTGTATACTTGCAATTGGCTCAAAGGATTTAGCGTCGATGAAGCATATAAAAGACGTATCTTGTGTGGTAAATGGCATGGATTTGCTGAAACCCGAATTGGAAAGATTAATTGCTGAACCCGATACAAGAACAGAGCTGCAATATAAGGCGAGGAATAAGGCAGAGAAGGAACATAATATTTCTGAAATAAAAGCGCATATGCGTAAAATTTTGGAGGATGCGGCAAATTAAGGAGTTATATTAAAATGAAAGTACTTCAAATTAACTGCGTGTATAAAAGCGGCAGTACGGGAAAAATTGTTAATGATATACATAATGTAC
>CAKSGG010000100.1 GCA_934454215.1 uncultured Clostridia bacterium | reverse complement strand
TTATTAAAATGGGTACTCGACCATCAACTATAACATAAAGCCGCTCATCTGATGCGGCTTTTGTTATGCCATCTGTCTCCGTCTTTTGCCGTTATTTCAGAGTGACAAGCCTTGCACAGGCTCATAAGGTTAAGCTTATTTTTTGCGGCATTCGGAGTTGCAATAACAAAGCATGGCGAGCTTGGAGTTTCTCCGATTTCATCCGTACCGAATGTTATGAGCAGCTACATGGATTCATTTTCGCTCGGGACATGGCTCATTATATGGAATTGCATTTTGATTGTCGGTCAGGTATTAATACTTAAAAAGGAATTTCAATTGATACAGCTTTTACAGATTCCGCTTTCTTTCCTTTTCGGAATTTTTACCGATTTTGGGATGTGGTGTATGTCATATGTTTCAAATTATTATTATGCGGTTCGGATATTGCTTGTGCTTGCCGGTATAATAATGCTTGGTTTCGGTGTTGCACTTTCCGTGATTGCAAATGTTATTATGAATTCCGGAGAAGCTTTTGTAAAAGCAATTTCGGATAAATCAGGTATAGTATTCGGTAATGTTAAAATTGGGTTTGATATCGGCTGTGTGGTGCTGGCACTTATTATATCGTGGTTTCTTTTTAACGGTGAAATTGTCGGTACTCGTGAGGGAACGATTTTAACAGCACTTTTGACGGGAGTTGTTGTGAATTTTTTTGTAAAACGAATATCAGAGCCTATTAACACTGTATTATCAAATTAGGTATGTGTTATATAGCAAAAAACATAGGCGTTAATTCAAGAATGATTAAAAAGGATATTGAGACTTTTGAAAAATTGATGTGCTTGATAGAGGAGGCGCAGTAATAAAGTAAACGGTTTTATGTCAATTGTTGCGGTGAGGAAATAATTAATGACATTGTAAATCAATGTAATTTTTATAACTGATAAAATGCGTTCTTTTACTGTATTGAATATTCGTGAGAGCTGCATGAGGCGGTTAGAGTATTTCAGAATAAATTGCAAGGAAAAAAGTAAACGTCACATTTTTATTACAATTGTAAATTAAGCAGTACTTGTGTATAATCAAAATATGGTATAATGCGAAAGCCTTTGTTCGACTGTCAGTAGAAATTTTGATTTTATATTCTCTTTGTTTATAACGGAATTAAATAAAAAAATAGTTGTACCGTGCTAACATGGTACAACTGCGCCTTGAAGATACAACCATTCTCCGGCTAAACCGTTTAAAGGGTTGTTCGCTTTAAATAAATAAAGCTTTTTCAAGGCAAAACCGTTGAGCTTGGTGCCGATGGCCGGGGTCGAACCGGCACGGGAATTTCTTCCCACGGGATTTTAAGTCCCGGGCGTCTGCCTATTCCGCCACATCGGCATATAAATCTGCAACAAATGTTATTATATCATAGCCTTTAAAGAATGTCAAGGTTTTTTGAAAAAATTATTTTTAATGCTTATATAATTTTAAATGTTTTTTTAAAATATTTTAATGTAATTTTAGTTATAAAAATATTTACATAACATTATATCTGTGATATAATCTAATAATGAGATAATATAGTTGAGAGCCGAATGTTCTCGACTTTTAATATATATGAGAGGATTTGAAAAAAATGAAAATGTCATATCTTATAAAAAGGTTTGTGCCATATTTTAAGCCGTATATTCATATACTTATACTTGACTTGATATGTGCGTCTCTCACAACGGTGTGTGAGCTTGTTTTTCCGATGATTGTCAGATTTATAACCAATGCCGGTATAAACGATTTGGCATCTCTTACAGTTGAAACGGTTATAAAACTTGGAGTTTTTTATCTTATTCTGCGTATCATTGACGCAGCGGCGAATTTCTATATGGCGGGAACGGGTCATATAATGGGTACAAAGATAGAAACCGATATGCGCCGTGATTTGTTCAATCATCTTGAAACGCTGTCACATTCATTTTATTCAAACCATAAGATAGGTCAGCTTATGTCAAGAATTACAAGCGACTTGTTTGACGTGACGGAGTTTGCACATCATTGCCCCGAAGAATTTTTTATATGCGGTCTGAAAATTATTGTTTCGTTTACAATACTGTGCGGAGTGAATGTTCCGCTGACACTGATAATTTTCCTTTCAATGCCGCTGCTGTTTGCTTTTGTGAAATTCTTTAACGGACGTATGCGCAGGGCGTTTAAAAATCAAAGAGTACAGATAGGTGAGATAAATTCACAGGTTGAGGACACGCTTTTGGGTATTCGGGTTGTGAAATCTTTTGCGAACGAAAAACTGGAATCGGAAAAATTCGAGGAGGGAAACAAAAAGTTTTTCGATACAAAAAGAATTTCATATTTTTACATGGCAGGATTTCAGACGTCAAACAGATTTTTTGAGGGTATAATGTATTTGACGGTGGTTGTCGCAGGCGGAATATTCATGATTAAAGGCTCAATCGACCCTGCCGATTTAACGGCATATCTGTTGTATGTCAGCACTCTGCTTGCGTCACTGCGTACAATTATTCAGTTTACGGAGCAGTTCCAGCGAGGAATGACGGGTATAGAGCGTTTTATTGAGGTCATGGACGAATCTGCGGATATTACAGAAAAAGAAAATGCAAAGCCGCTTGAAAATGTCGGCGGAAATATTGTATTCGATAACGTAAGCTTTCATTACGGTGATGACAGTAAAACTGAGGTGCTGTCGGGAATTAACCTTAATATTAAAAAGGGTGAGAGCGTTGCGCTTGTAGGTCCGTCGGGAGGCGGCAAAACAACATTTTGCAGTCTTATTCCCAGATTTTATGACGTTACGGACGGACGTATTCTTATTGACGGGCAGGATATAAGAGATGTGACTTTAAGCTCACTGAGAAATGCGGTCGGAACGGTTCAGCAGGACGTTTATCTGTTTTCGGGAACGGTATTTGAAAATATAGCCTACGGCTTGCCGAACTCTTCAAGAGAGGACGTTATAACGGCGGCAAAGCAGGCAGGAGCGCATGAATTTATAACGGCGCTGCCCAACGGATATGATACGTATGTGGGCGAACGCGGAGTTAAGCTTTCGGGCGGTCAGAAACAAAGAATATCAATTGCAAGAGTATTTCTGAAAAATCCGCCTATACTGATACTTGACGAGGCAACATCGGCGCTTGACAACGAAAGCGAAAAGCTTGTTCAGGAATCTCTTGAAAAGCTCTCAAAGGGCAGAACGGTATTTACAATAGCGCACAGGCTTACAACAATCAGAAATGCGTCGCTGATTCTTGTTCTTACAGAAAACGGAATTGAGGAAAAGGGTACGCATGAGGAACTGCTTGCGAAAAAGGGAATTTATTATAATTTATACAGTATGTATGCAAATATGTAAAAGAGGAATTAACGTGAAAGATAAGCGGCATATATTACTGCATTCAAATGCTTGAAGTATAAGTATACGTCGGTGCATTTTCAAGTAACAATCTATTATTTATGCCGCCTTTGGCGGCGGAACGGAGGAATTAAAATGGCTCTTACATTCAAAGGGGGACTGCATATTCCCGACCGTAAGATAACCGCAAAAAGCCCTGTGGTTGATTTGGACGGAACGGATATACATTATTTCCCGATAAATCAGCATAAAGGCGCACCGCTGACGGCTGTTGTCAATGGGGGAGACTATGTTAAGGCGGGGCAGAAAATTGCCGACACGGATAAATTTGTTGCTGTTCCCGTACACAGCAGTATATCGGGAACGATAAAGAAAATTACTCAGCATGTAAATGCGGTCGGGGTAAAGACCGACACGGTAATCATTGAAAACGATTACAAATATGAAATTGCAGATACGGTAAAACCGATTGAAAATGCCGAATCACTTACGACAAGAGAATTATTATGGCTTATCAGGGACGCAGGCATATTGGGCTTGGGAGGCGCAGGTTTCCCGACTCATGTAAAGCTCGCACCTCCGCACAGTGTGGAATATCTTATTATAAACGGTGCGGAATGTGAGCCGTATATCACGTCAGACCACCGCAGAATGCTTGAAAATACGGAAGAAATAATTGACGGTATCGCTATTCTTATACGTGTGCTTGACGTTAAAAAGGCGTATGTTGGAATTGAGAGCAATAAGCGTGACGCAATTGATAAATTAAGGCGCGAAACACGCTTTAATGACAGTGTTGAAATTATGACATTGAAAACAAAATATCCGCAGGGCTCGGAAAAACAGCTTATAAAGGCGATTACGGGAAGAAACGTACCGACGGGAAAAATCCCTGCCGATGTGGGTGCGGTGGTTGTAAATGTTGATACGGTGTATAATGTCAGCCGTGCAATACGAAAGGGAGTGCCTGTTATTGACAGAATAGTTACGGTTACGGGTGACGCTGTAAATAAACCGGGTAATTTCAGAGTACCGCTCGGAGTGCCTGTATCGTATATGATTGAAAAAGCGGGCGGATTTAAGGAACAGCCGCAGAAACTTATCATAGGCGGTCCTATGATGGGATTTGCACAGTATACAACCGATGTTCCCGTTTCAAAAACGACATCGGCAATTATTGCAATGCTTGAGGCGGAAACGACATACGACCCCGATATGCCGTGTATTCGGTGCGGAAAGTGCGTCAATAACTGTCCTATGAGACTTATGCCGAATCATTTGAACCAAGCGGCGCTGAAACGTGATATTGATGCGGCAAAGCGCTATAATATTCTCGATTGTATGGAATGCGGACTATGTTCATATACGTGCCCGTCAAAGAAAAATATGCTTCAGAACATATCGGCATTCAAGGCGGAGGTTATGAGAATGATGAGAACGGAGGAGAAGAATGGAAAATAAATTTATTGTTTCCGCAGCGCCTCATATACATACAAAAACGAGCGTTTCGGGAATTATGTGCGACGTTATAACAGCTCTTATACCGTCGGCGGTGTTTGGCTGCGTTATGTTCGGCTACAGAGCCGCAATGTTGATTATTGTCTGTATACTGTCATGTATGGCGGCAGAGTTTGTTTTTGACAAGGCAGTAAAAAAGAAAAACACACTCGGAGATTTGTCGGCGGCGGTAACGGGAATGCTGCTTGCACTGAATCTTCCGCCGACAATACCGATATATATGGCGGTCATAGGCTCGGTATTTGCAATAGTGCTTGTAAAGCAGGTATTCGGCGGCTTGGGAAAGAATTTTATGAATCCCGCTCTTGCCGCAAGGTGTTTTATGCTTATCGCATGGGCATCGGCAATGACAACATTTGTAAATCCGCTTATGGGGTACGGCACTGACGCAATATCCTCCGCAACTCCGCTTGCGGCTATGAAAACGGGCGGCAGTAATATATCGCTTAAAAATGCGTTTTTGGGATTTATTCCGGGTACAATAGGCGAAACATCTGCACTTATGATACTTTTGGGGTTTGCGTATCTTCTTATAAGAAAGGTAATTTCACCCCGTATTCCGCTTGCATACATATTGACCTTTGCGGTGCTGACGTTCTTTTTCGGAAAGAACGGTGATATGAGTGCGGCTGAATATACATTATTGCAGCTTTGTACGGGCGGACTGCTGTTCGGTGCGGTGTTTATGGCGACTGATTATACGACAACTCCGACAACTCCGTCGGGCATGATTATATTCGGTATCGGCTGCGGCGTGCTGACTTTTGTTATACGCCGATTCGGCGGCTATCCCGAGGGTGCGTCATTCTCGATAATTCTTATGAATATTGCCGCTCCGCTTATTGAAAGAGCGACAGTACCAAAATCATTCGGTCAGAGGGGAAGTGAGGTGCGCTGATGAGTAAGGCAAAGGAAATAATAAAAATCTCGCTTATACTTTTTCTTATAACGGCAATATCGGCGCTGCTGCTTGCATTTGTCAATGAGGAAACGGCACCGTTAATAGCCGAGAACTCCGAAAAGAAAACGCAGGAGGCGCTCAAAGGAGTAATGAGTGAGGCGGAGGAATTTGAAGCGGTTGAAAGTGAATTTAACATTGAGGACTGTACTGTTGACCGTATTTATAAGGCAAAGGATTCTTCGGGAAATGTCATCGGAGTATGTGCGATTATCGAAACGAAGGGATATGATTCGGGACTTAAATCCGCTGTCGGAGTAGGCACGGACGGCAAGGTTACGGGCGTTGAAATAATTTCACACAAGGAAACCCCCGGACTGGGAGCGAATGCCGAAAAAGAGGAATTTCGTTCGCAGTATATCGGTAAATCGGGCAAAATTTCGGTTGTAAAAAGCAATGCCGATGAAAACGAAATAAACGCAATTTCGGGCGCAACCATGACATCTGACGGAGTTACAAGGTCGGTAAACGGTGCGGTTGAGATAGCGGAAAAGATAATCGGAGGTGAGAGGTAATATGGAAAAGAAAACGGGATTAAGTGTATTTTTAAACGGCTTAATAAAGGAAAACCCTACATTTGTACAGCTTTTGGGAATGTGTCCGACGCTTGCCGTTACAACAAGCCTTAAAAACGGAATAGGCATGGGCTTGAGTGCAACGGCGGTTTTGATTGCCTCGAACGCCATAATTTCGGCTTTGCGTAAGGTCATACCGCAAAAGGTAAGAATTGCGGCATATATTGTTATCATTGCCGCATTCGTTACAATAATTCAAATGTGTCTTGAGGCGTTCTTACCCGAGCTGTCAAGCTCGCTTGGAATTTTTATTCCGCTCATAGTTGTAAACTGTATCATTCTTGCAAGAGCGGAGGCGTTTGCGTCAAAAAACAATGTGTTTCACAGCATAATGGACGGATTGGGAATGGGACTCGGTTTTACGGCGGCGCTGTCGCTTATAAGTGCGGTGCGTGAATTTTTGGGAGCAGGTACAATTTTTGATATACCGATTTACGGGAATGTCATTCAGCCTGCGGCAATTATACGCCTTGCGCCGGGCGGATTTATCGTTCTCGGCTTGCTTGTGGCTTTGGTTAATTATATTATGAAGAAAGGAGCGCACGGCAATGATTAAAGAAATTTTTGCTATATTATTGAGCGCACTTCTTACGGAAAACTTTGTAATGGTGAAATTTTACGGAATTTGTCCGTTTCTCGGAGTTTCAAAAAAGACGGATACGGCTGTCGGCATGGGCATGGCGGTTACGTTCGTTATGGGAATTGCTTCACTTTTTACATATCTTGCCAATACATATCTGCTTGAAAGATTTAATTTGCAGTATTTACAGACGATTTTATTTATTCTGATTATAGCGGGCTTGGTTCAGCTTGTTGAAATGTTTGTTAAAAAGACAATGCCACCGCTGTATAATGCGCTCGGTATATATCTTCCGCTGATTACTACAAACTGTGCGGTGTTAAGCTCGGCACTGCTTAATGTTCAGAACGGATATAATCTGCTGTATTCGGTACTGTTCGGAGTATTTGCGGGCTTGGGCTTTACGCTTGCGATAGTTCTTATGTCGGGAATCAGAGAGGCGCTTGATGAGAGTGCTGTTCCCGAATCATTCAGAGGATTTCCGATTGCGTTGATAACGGCGGGACTTATGGCAATCGGGTTTATGGGCTTTTCGGGCTTTTCGGTTTAGGAGGTGAGCTTGATGAACGGTATATTAATTGCGGTTGCCGTTGTCGGAGGAACGGGACTGCTGTTCGGAATTTTGCTTGCGGCGGCGTCGTTTGTGTTTGAAGTTAAAACGGATGAAAGAACGGAAAAAATTTTAGAGGTACTCCCCGGTGCGAACTGCGGAGCGTGCGGCTTTGCGGGATGCAGTGCGTATGCCGAGGCGATTGTAAACGAGGGGGCGCCCGTAAATTGCTGTTCGGTGGGAAAAGCGCCCGTTGCAAATAAAATTTCGGATATAATGGGAGTTGAAGCGCAGGAAACGGAAGAAATGACGGCAAGGGTTGCCTGCGGCGGAGACTGCAACAGCGTTGTTTATAAATACGATTATGACGGTATACAGGAATGTACGGCGGAGGCTCGTTTGGGCGGCGGTGCAAAGGAATGCGTAAGCGGCTGTCTGGGCTTGGGGAGCTGTGTAAGAGTGTGTCAATTCGGAGCTATTTCAATTCGTGACGGTGTTGCGGTGGTTGACGAAGATAAATGTACGGCTTGCGGTCAATGTTTAAAACGCTGTCCCAAGGGAATAATTCATTTTGTACCGAAAAAATTCAAGCAGTGGGTTGTCTGTAGAAATCCCGAAACTGCAAAGTCGGTTAATCAGTATTGCAAGACGGGCTGTATAGGCTGTAAGATATGCGAAAAGGCTTGTCTGTTTGACGCAATTCATGTTAAAAATAATTATGCGGTTATTGATTATGATAAGTGCAAGAACTGCGGACTGTGCGCAAAAAAATGCCCCAGAGGAGCAATTGCCGATGCTCGTGCATGATTTTGCTCAAAACACTTGAAAAAATCTGCCGAATGTGGTAAAATATATATGTAAATATAATTAGATTGGAGTATTTTATGAAATTACTTGTAATCGGAAGCATTAACATGGATTTAATAACCGAAACAAAAGTACTGCCTGCCATGGGTGAAACGGTTTTCGGCGAGAGCTTTGGTACGGTGTGCGGCGGTAAGGGCGCAAATCAGGCTGTTGCGGCGGCAAAATGCGGTGCACAGACGTATATGATAGGTGCAGTCGGGGACGATATGTTCGGAGAACGTGCATTGGAAAACCTTAAAACAAACGGCGTTGACGTAACGGGAATAAAAACGGTGCCGACATCAACGGGCGTTGCGGCTATTACGGTGTACGGTGGCGATAATTGTATTATTTTGAATAAAGGCGCAAATGCGCTGATTGATAAAAAGCTTATAGACGACAATGCAGACTTGATAGACAATGCTGATGTTGTACTGTTTCAGCTTGAAATTCCATATGAAACCGTTTTATATGCGGCACAAATCTGTAAAAGCAAGGGCAAGACGGTTGTTTTAAATCCTGCGCCGATAAGCGGATTTTTACCCGAAATTTTGAAATATACGGATATTTTGATTCCCAATGAATTTGAGGCGGGGAATATTGTCGGATATACGATTACGGAGGATAACTGCGAACAGGCTCTGACGGATTTGCTTAAATTGGGCTGCGGTCAAGCCGTGATTACTCTCGGCAGTAAGGGCTGTGTGTACAATACCGGCAGCGAAATAAAAAGGTGCGGAGTTTACAGCGTAAAAGCAGTAGACAGCACTGCGGCGGGCGACAGCTTTATCGGCGGTTTCTGCATTTCAAAATTTAAAGGAAAAAGCGATGACGACGCAGTGAAATACGCAAGCGCCGTTTCGGCGATTGTAGTCAGCCGAATGGGAGCGGCAAGCTCTATTCCCGACAAAGGGGAAGTTGAATTATTTATGAAAGAACATTCAATATCATAAGAATGTCAAAATATTTTTAAGGATGTGATTAATAATGTTGGAGTACGATGAGTACCGTATTGCCTTGAACGGCATGGAAAAAAGCATTAATGATTTGAGGGATTCACTTTGACATTGCAAACGCAATGAAAGAGGCTGAGGAGCTGGAAACGCAGTCGGCAGAACCGGGGTTCTGGGACGACATGGAGAAATCGCAGAAGGTTCTTCAAAAAACAAAACAGCTAAAAGATAAAATCGAAAGCTATGAAAGTTTAAAGACACTTCGTGAGGACGCACTTATGATGATTGACCTTGCGGAGGAGGAAAATGACGGAAGCCTTGTTGACGAGGTAAAGGACACGGTTGATAAGCTTACGGAGGCAATAGACAAAATGACGCTTGAAACGCTTTTGAACGGTCAGTATGACAAGAGCAACGCCATTATGACGTTCCATGCGGGTGCAGGCGGAACAGAGGCACAGGACTGGTGTCAGATGCTTATAAGAATGTATCAGATGTGGGCGCAGAAAAATGGGTATACCGTTACAACACTTGATATGCTTGACGGTGATGAAGCGGGAGTGAAGAGCTGTACGATAGAAATTCAGGGAACAAATGCGTACGGGTATCTTAAAGCCGAAAAGGGTATTCACCGTCTTGTAAGAATTTCGCCGTTTAACTCGCAGGGCAAGCGAATGACGTCGTTTGCGTCAATTGAGGTTATGCCTGAGCTTGACGATAATGTTGAGATAGATATTCGTCCCGAGGATATAAAAATGGATACGTACCGTGCAAGCGGTGCAGGCGGTCAGCATATCAACAAAACCGATTCCGCCGTTCGTCTTACGCATATTCCGACGGGCGTCGTTACATCGTGTCAGACTCAGCGTTCGCAACACCAAAACAAGGATTATGCAATGAAAATGCTTGTTGCAAAGCTTGTTGAGCTGGCGCAGGAGCAGCAGAAGGAAAAGATTTCGGAGATTAAAGGCGAAATGAAAGATAACGGCTGGGGAAGCCAGATTCGTTCATACGTATTTCAGCCGTACACAATGGTAAAGGATTTGCGTACAGGCTATGAAATGGGTAATATAGGAGCTGTCATGGACGGCGACCTGAACGGATTTATAAATGCGTATCTGAAAGCAAAGAGTCTCGGAACTTTGAATTTAAAATAACGGTAAGGGATTACCGTGTTTGGCGCAGAAATTGAACTGCACATAAAATTAACCCTCGTCCAGTGTGCCGAGGGTTAATTTTGTGTGTTCTGTATTTAAAGCTATAAGATATTACGGCAATGATTTACAGTAAATTACGCCATTTCATAACCGTTTCGGGGTCGTTTTCCGTAAACATTGAACACCCGTATTCCACTGCCTCATAAAAAGCGGATTCTGTTGTATCTGCTGCGGTACATGGCTCTATGCCGTGTGATTTTAAAAATTGACATTGCTGCTTACCTTCTTCTCCCGCTGCCGTCGGTTGTTCGAGATACATCTGCATCGCGCATCAAAACGAGATGGACGTCCTTTGTTGAATGTATGTCGGTTTCTATCATGTCGGCACCTAAATCTATTGCGGATTTGAATGATTTCAATGTATTCTCCGCTGCGTGTGCAGGGTCGCCTCGGTGTCCTGCTACAATAATTTTGTTTTTTGTATTAAATCGCATTTTGATTTTCCTTTCGTTTTTTCTTATATAATATAATATTTATTCTGAAATGTCAATAAATGTTTGACGTGTTTATAAACGAACATTTTAATAATCAGACATATCGTTTATCGGTTTGTTTTTCAATATATAATCTCTTAATTTACCCCCTGCGAATCCCTTAATTTGCCCGTTGAAATAATATGTAATATAATATATAATAATTGTATATGGGTATCGGAAGTAAGAAACAAGGGAGGTTTCACAGTGAGTAAATATAAAGCGGTTATTGTTGATGACGAAATGTTTGCAAGAGAATTTTTAAATCAGTGTATCAATGATTTATGCACTGATTTTGAGGTTTGCGCAATGCTCAATGACGGAAGTAACGCAATTGAATATTTAAAAGAAAATGAAGCGGACGTTATTTTAAGCGATGTCCGTATGCCCGGAATATCGGGAATTGAGCTGGCAAAATACATAAACGGCAATAATATGAATATACCTATAGTTCTTGTAAGCGCTTACGATGATTTTAAGTATGCTCAGGAGGCTATGCGTTACGGGGTTAAATATTATCTTTTGAAGGTAATAGATACAAATGAATTAGTAGCGATTATGAATAATATCAAAAAAGAGCTTGATGAAAGAAAAACGGTGTTAAACCACAGATTGCTAATCAATAAAGAAATGTTTTTCTATGATATTTTATTTAAAATTTTTACAAATAAAGAAGAGATAAAAACCATATACAACGCACTGGAATATGACATACCGTATGACAGTGCTGTCTGCGATATATACAGCTTGAAAATAAACGGCTTGGAACAGCTTGTGAGCGATAAATACAACGGTGATTTCGACGCATTTAAGGAAATGCTTGTGGAAATGCTTTGGATGATGTACGGCAAGCGGTATGTTATGGCGTCAAAGCC